>CAYMDD010000006.1:8620-17540 GCA_964389045.1 uncultured Rickettsiales bacterium | reverse complement strand
ATGTATAGCAAAAGGAAGAGGGTTTGCAAGAATGGAATCGAGCAAAGAGGGAAAAGCAATATCCCGCGCTTGGAGACTTGAATTCCCGAAGCGAGAAAGAAGCTTAAAGAAAGAATTGCGGCCTGCATGCGCATTCGTTAAAGTACAGCTCTTTCCTTAATGAAGGCGATGACAATCGTTCTGGAGGTAGCTATTTCATGGATGTGAAGCAATACAGGCAAGCGCCGGCAGAACCCGGCAACGGCATTAGCCCGCTCGATTACCTGGTCAGCGTAACCCCGAAGGACAACGGCAACGAGGCGATGAGAGTCTACGAGGTGAAAGCCGCCGGTGATCTCAAAGGCCGTACCCAGCCTGCTTTCGTTGTCGATAATAAGACCATGGCCGCCGCCAGCGCGCTAACCAGGCGCTTGAAAGAAAACGGGATCGATGCGCATATCCAGCATGAGATCAACGGAAAGACGGATTGCTTCATCTACGTGCCCTCCGGGCAGGACGAGGCTGCGCAGTATCTGATCGCCGAAGCGCTGGAAAAAGCCAGAAGGGCGCAGGAGCAGGCGGCTGCTCAAGGCAGCGGGCGGCGGCTTAACTGAGCAATTTCCGCTTCTGAGCCGCGAACTCTTCTTCCGTCAGCACGCCGCGCGCTTTGAGATCGGCCAGTTTTTCCAGCTCGGCAGCGACGCTTGCGCCTGCATTCGCGCCGGACTTGGCCGGGTGGCCGGATTGCAAATGCTGCTTGTATTCCGCCGCCGCCCTTTGCGTGGCCGAGACGAACGCCTCGATGGAGGATTTCGCCACCATGCGGAGCGTGAAATAGGACGCGCCGTCCCATACGCGGATTTCACCGAAGAAGATGGTGTACTGATGGTCGATGGATTGAAGCCTGTCCAGCGCGATCTGCTGCTGCTGCGCGCCGAAAAACATGTTTTTATTGAGGAAGATGACTCTCCGGTTGGTGCAGGTGGCCAGCCAGGTGGAGCCGTCCATGATGCCGGAGGTAATGGCCACCACGCGCTCATCCGCGTCGAGGATTTCCGGCAGCGCGCGAATCTCCTTCTGCGTCCAGAAGATGTAGCGGTGCGGCAGCCTGCCGATCTGCTCTTCGATTTGCTTGAGTGTGGGCATGCGCAGTAACGCTCCTGAAAATAGTGATTTTTTAGCCTAGACTGCCTATTTCCGCCTGTCACTAAAAATCCGGGCTGGAAAGACCCGCACCGGTGTGATAATTTGTGTTACATCTGGTGACAAGGAGTAACTATGTCCGAAACGCACCGCAGCTTTCGCCTGCGTGAAGACGTGGCGCAAAAGCTTAAATTCTACGCGGCCAAGGAAGACCGCTCCGGCAACTGGATCGTCAACGCGGCGCTGGAGGCGTATTTTGCGCACAAGGAAGCGGAAGAGGCGCGCTGGAATGAAACGCTTGAAGCGGTTTCCGCCATTGAGCGCGGCGAAGGCCTGGAGGGCGAGCGCGTGATGCACTGGCTTAAAGGCTGGGGCGGAGAGTACGAGAAGCCCACGCCTTAACCCCCTTCATACCAGCATGCGCATCGTTTTTTCGCCGCAGGCGAGCCAGGATTTAATTCGCCTGCGCGCGTTCATCGCGGCGCACCACCCGCAGGCGGCGGCGAATGCCGCGGCGCGTATCGTCAGCGTTATCGATACCGTATCGCAATTACCACTGATCGGGCGTCCGGTCAGGGAGCGCGCCGACATCCGTGAGCTTCCCTTTTCCTTCGGCGCGTCAGGCTATCTGCTGCGCTATCAGTTGACAAGTGAGGACATCCGCATCCTGCGCATCTGGCATATGCAGGAAGAGCGCAGTCAGTGAATCTCGCCCCAGTTACTGCCCACGCCTGCTTCGATCAGTAGCGGCACGGAGAGGTGCGCGGCTTTCTCCATCGCCGGTTTGATGAGGGCAAGCGCCGCTTCCTCCTGCCCCTCCTTCACCTCGAACACCAGCTCGTCGTGCACCTGTAGCAGCATGTGGCAGTCTGGAGAATTATCCTTCCCTGCTGGAGGGGAGGAGGAAGAATGGTTAGAGAGCGCTGCGTGCACGGCGATCATGGCGCGCTTGATGATGTCGGCGGCGGTGCCTTGGATGGGAGCGTTGATGGCGGCGCGCTCGGCGTACTGCCTTCTGCCCATGTTGCGGTCGTTGATGCCTGGCACGTGGCAGCGGCGCCCGTAGAGCGAGGTGACGTATCCCTTCGCGCGCGCCTCCGCCTTGGCGGATTCCATATACGCCTTGATGCCGGGGTATTGCGTGAAATACCGCTCGATATAGGCTGCCGCTTCCGCGCGCGGGATGCCGAGCCGCACGGCCAGCCCGTGCGCGCTGATGCCGTAGATGATGCCGAAATTGATGGTCTTGGCCTTACGGCGCAAATCCGCCGTCACCGCGTCCACGGATACCCCAAACATCTGCGAGGCGGTGATGGCGTGGATGTCTCGCCCCTCGCGGAATGCTTGTTTCAGTGAAGGGATATCCGCCATATGCGCCAGCAGCCGCAGCTCGATCTGCGAATAATCCGCGGAGATGAGCTTGTATCCGGCTGCTGCCACGAAGGCGGCGCGGATGGTTTTGCCCTCCGCCGTGCGGATGGGAATGTTCTGCAAGTTAGGCTCGGAGGAGGATAGGCGCCCCGTGGCCGCCACCGCCATGGAAAAAGCGGTGTGCACCCTGCCGGTACCGGGGTGAATCTGCTGAACCAGCGCATCCGTATATGTGCTTTTGAGCTTCGACACCTGCCGCCATTCGATGACCTTGGCGGCAAGCGTATGCCCCTGCTCGGCGAGTTCCTCAAGCACCTGGATATCGGTGGCGTACGCGCCGGTTTTGCCCTTCCTGCCGCCGGGCAGCTGCATCTCATCGAACAGCACCTCGCCCAGCTGCTTCGGGCTGCCGATGTTGAAGGCATGCCCGGCCAGCCCGTGAATCTCCTCTTCCAGCGCGCGCATTTTCGCCTCGAACGTTTTGGAAAGGCCGGCCAGCACCCTGGCGTCCACCCTGATGCCGCGCGCCTCCATCGCCGTGATGACGGGAATCAGCGGGCGCTCGATGGTCTCGTAAAGCGCAAGCAGCCCCGCCCGGCGCAGCTCCCCTTTAAAATGCCGGGCGAGCTGAAGCGTGACGTCCGCATCCTCGGCGGCGTAGTCGCGCGCTTTTTCCAGCGCCACCTCGGCAAAGGGCAGCCGTGCGCGCCCCGTTCCCGTCGCCTCGTCATAGGTCATGGTCTTGATGCCTAGATAGCGCTGCGCCAGCTCGTCCATGTTCTGCGGATGGAGGCCTGCGTTCAAGCAGTAGGACATGAGCATGCTGTCATCGACCGGCGCGATGCTTATGCCGACATTGCCCATCACCACGCAGTCATATTTGATATTCTGGCCGATTTTGAGCGTCGCTTCGTCCTCAAGCAGGGGTTTCAGGAGCGCCAGAGCGCGCGCGGGGGGGATTTGCTCAGGTAAGCATTCAGCATCCGGCATCCGGCATTCAGGGGAAGGCGTGCCGAAGAGCGTGTCGCTGTTCCATTGCTCTTTTGCTGAATCCTGAATGCTGAATGCTGAATGCTTTTCTCGGTGCCCCACCGGCACATACGCTGCCCTTCCCGGCTCGACGCAGAGCGAGAACCCCACCAGCTGCGCGCGCGTGGCGTCGATGGAATCCGTCTCGGTATCGAACGCCACCCAGCCCTTGGCCGTCGCCTCCGCGATCCAGCGGGCGAGTTCGGCTTCGTCCTGGATGAGGGTATAGTCGGTCGACGGTGGACAGTGGGCGGCGGGCGGCGGAGCGGACGCTTCTCTGTCTCTGTCCACCGTCCGCTGTCCACCGTCCGCTATCTTCAGCAGCAGCGAGCGAAACCCGTGCTTTTCCAGGAACGGGCGCAAGGTAGCGGGATCGGAAGGCTTCAACGTTAATGCGTCCAGCGGCAGGGGAAGGGGCGTGTCGCAGTCGAGCTGCACCAGCTTCTTGGAAAGAAGCGCCTGTTCGGCGTGCGTCTTCAGCATTTCGCGCCGCTTGGCCTGCTTGATGTCGTCCGCGTGCTCAAGGAGATGTTCCAACGTCCCGTAAGCGTTAATGAGTTCGGCGGCGGTTTTCGGACCGATGCCCGGCACGCCCGGCACATTGTCCGACGTATCGCCGATTAGCGCCAGCACCTCCACCACCTTCTCCGGCCCCACGCCGAATTTCTCGAGCACCTCCTTCTCCGTGATGTCCTTCTGCTTGAGCGGATCCCACATCCTGACGCCCTGGCCGATCATCTGCATCAAATCCTTGTCGGAGGAGACGATGGTGACTTCATAACCCTCTTTCCGCGCCTCGCACGCATAGGCCGCGATCAAATCGTCCGCCTCGTACCCCTCCAGCTCCAGGCAGGGCAGCGAAAGGGCGCGCACCGCGTCGCGGATAAGCGCGAATTGCGGCTTTAAATCCTCCGGCGGATCAGGCCGGTGCGCCTTATACTGGGTATATATCTGATTTCGGAAGGTCTGGCGCGAAGCATCGAAAATAACCGCGATGGCATCCGTCTTCGTGCCGTCGAGCAGCTTCATCAGCATGTTGGTGAAGCCGTACACGGCGGCGACGGGAGTGCCCTGCGGGTCGGTCATCGGCGGGAGCACGTGGTACGCCCGGAAGATGAAGCCGGAGCCGTCAATGAGAGTGAGGGTTTTGGGCATTAGGCATTGGGCATTAGGGATTGCTGTCTCTTTATGTGCATGCTAGTTAGCTTGACCAAAGTCAACTCTAATGCCTAATCCCTGATCCCTAATGCCTACCTTAACCGGCCCCGAACGCAAACCCGCCTCCGGCGGCAAGGCGAAACAGCTTGTGCTCATCCTCCACGGCTGGGGCGCGGACGGGCATAACCTGATCGACATCGCGGAACTCTTTGCGCGCAACCTGCCGGATGCGCATTTCATCGCCCCGAACGCGCCCGACATCTGTGAGGTGAACCCTTACGGCTACCAGTGGTTTTCGCTGATGGACAGAACGCCTGCGAGCATGCTGGCCGGCGCACGCAAGGCGGCGGAGACGCTCAATGGCTTTATCGATGAAAAGCTGGCGGCGCTTTCATTGGACAATAAGGATCTGGCCTTGGTCGGCTTCTCGCAAGGCACCATGCTGTCGCTGCACGCCGGCTTGCGCCGCAAGGACATCGCCGCCATTGCAGGCTTTTCCGGCGCGCTGGTGGCGCCGGAGGCGTTGCCGCAGGAAATCCAGTCCCGCCCGCCGGTATGCCTGATCCATGGGCGCATGGACGATGTGGTGCCGTTTACGGCGCTAGGCATGGCGGAGGAAGGCTTGAGAGCAAACGGCGTGCCGGTGGAAACCCACGCCCGCCCCGGCCTCGGCCACAGCATCGACATGGAGGGTATTGCGATTGCGGGGAGGTTTTTGAAGGGAGCGTTCGGGAGTTAGCTTACGCGGGCTTGTGTAGCTGCAGCAATTGGGTTGCGCGTCGTAAATGCTGCAACGGAAGGAGCGCCTTGCTCACCGGGAGTAAGATTTCCCGTGGTCGGATTATATGCAATGGCAGGCTTCACCGATTCCGGCTTCGGTTGATCCACCTCCGGCAGCTTCATATTCCCCGCTTTTGCACGTGCGGCGTCCATGGCGGGGCTGGCTGAGGCAAGGGCTTTGTCTCCTTCGAACCCGTCTACCTTCTTGCGCAGGTCTCCCATTGTCTCCTTTACCAACTGGTCCAGGTTATCGTTGGCGGAATTGTTATTCCATGCGCTGCTCAATTCGCCCTTATCAATACGCGCTTTTAGGTTTTTCTTTAAAGTTTCTTCTACTTCACCGTAAAAGCTCTCTCCCAGCTTGCCGTGCGCCAGGATATGCTTAGCGGCTATTTCGGGGACGAAAGATTGAATCTCTTCCTGAAGCGCCTTGGCCATCGGGCTGTAATCATTTTCCGCGGGCGAGTATTTGGTGAAGCGGGAGAATTTGTTGCTGGCGGACAGATACCCGCCCATTACCGTCTTTTTATTAATGGCATCACGGATGCGCGCTTCAATTTCTGCAGGCTTCAGTTCTTTTGTTAGCGTATCTGCCAGCTTCGCTTTCGTCTTTTGCTGTACCTCCGCAAGGTTAACGGCAGCCGGCGCGGCTTCTTTCTTTTCCGGGTCGTGCGCGGAGGCGATGCCTTGGGCTAAGGCTGCGGCGAATTGCTTACGGGCATCGTTATCCGCAATCAGCGGTTTGCCGTTCAATTTTTTCTCCGACAATTGCTGCAGAATATGTTCCTGCAATGCTTCCGGGGCGAGCGTGGATGTGCTGTTGAGGCTTACATCCGTTACAATCTCCGCGGATGCCCGTACCAGCGCCTGCCGATAGGCTGCCGCATTGCCCTTGTTGCCGGAATGCGCAAATGAAAGCGCATTGATAACCTTGGCGGCATCTGGGGAAGATAGTTGCGCTTCGATAGCATCGGCTGCTTGTTTTTCAAAAAAAGCGGTGGTCACGGAGCGCTGTTCTTCCGGCAACGCATCCAGGGCTAACTTGCCATCTTTTCCTTTTGCCACGGCCTTCATTATATTTACAATGTTCGTAACACCTTCGATAACGGCGCGCTCGCGCACGGCCTGCATGGTTTCATGGGCGGCAACCATGGCGACGGCATCCCGCGTTGCTTCGGGCAAGCCTTTATCCGCCAGTGCGTCTTTCAGGTTTTTATAAGCGCTTTCGTAGATTTCTTTGGGTGTTTTGGCCGTGTCCGCATTGGCGGCGCTGACTTCGGATGCAAGCACGTCCGTCATAGCGTCGAGGACGGCTTTTTTCTTTGCCGCGTTGTTCCGCAGTTCCGGCAATGCGCCAAGATCTTCTTCGAGCTTTGAGCGCACAAAGGCTTTAAGCGTTGCAGCTTCGTCGATCGCCGGCTTTGGCATGGCGGTAGTTGCGCCTTGCTTCGGCGGATACCCCGCGACGGTAAGCACTGTCCCCTCCACCTGGGAGAGCACCGCGTCGCGCAGGCGGGGCTTCAGGCCGGCAAGGTCGGACGCCATGTCTTCCTTGATTTTTCCCGCCGTCACTTCAGCGATGGCTTGGCCAGGCCATTTAAAATCGCCCGTGAACATGCCGACGATCCATTGCAAAATGCCGGCGATGAGATTGCCGAACGTCGTGCCGAACATGCCGTCGGTCTGGCGCGTGGTGGCTTTCTTGGCCGCGCGCTTGATGGCCTCAAGCTCCTCTTCGTCCGGCACCAAATCCGCCATGGTGCCGCCGCCCTGCAACGCAATCTGGTTTAAGCCGGCATTGCCTAGCTGACCTTGAGTAATGGCCTGCTGCGTCAAGCGCTGGATGCTGGCTTCGCGGCTTGCTGCGTCTTTATAGCTTTCGGCGTTCTCGCCCGTTAACAGGAAGAAGCTATCACGCTGCTTGATTTTTGCGTTACGCGCTGCCTCTTGTTCCGGCGTTGCGCCTGCGGGCGGATCAGGTACATGTACTATCTCGCGCAGCGAATCGCCGATCTGTTTCTTGATCTGCGTTTCGACGTCGGCTTCGGCTTTAAGGCCTTTTGCTTCTGCGGGGGTGACCATAATGCTTCGATTCTACAGCGCCTTCCTTTGTTTTTGCATGACAATTCCATGAAGATTGCCGTGACAGCGCTTAAGTTCTGATTGATTTCAAGGATTTTCCCTGCCAAAACGTTAAGCAATCGCTAACCAATGACCGGGGGGCTTATGGCGATCGTAGCAGTGAAAGTGAACGGCAAGGAATACCACATCGCCTGCGATGACGGGCAGGAACAGCATGTTTTCGAGCTTTCCCAGGAGCTTAATACGCGGGTGCAGTTGCTCGCCCAGCAGGTTGGCCCGGCGCCGGAGACGCTGCTGCTGCTGCTCACCGGCCTGACGCTGATGGACGAGCTGACGGAGGCGCAGACGGAAGTGCGCCAGCTGGAGCGCGAGGTGACGTCGCTGGCGAGGG
Organism: uncultured Rickettsiales bacterium; assembly: GCA_964389045.1. Taxonomy (GTDB): domain Bacteria; phylum Pseudomonadota; class Alphaproteobacteria; order Rickettsiales; family SXRF01; genus CAYMDD01. The sequence continues at coordinate 9,607 of CAYMDD010000006.1, read as the reverse complement.
ACTTGCGCGACGAGCGGGCGGAGGCCAAGCAGCCCGCTTCCGGCATCTCCGCGGAAGTGCTGGAGCAGGTGACCGAGCGGATCGACAGGATTGCGGACCGGCTCGAAATGCGCTAACATGCGCCTTAGCGGTTCTGCCCGGTTTGTCAGGCAACGTGTTCCTTGGACCGATAATGTTTCGACCGGGAGCTGTCCCTGGCGGGGATGCTAATCCCATGCCCGCACATATGGCGCCGACCTTTGCACAAAGGGTCGATGCGACTCGATGACCAACGGCCAGGGCGGTTCCGCGTATGATTCCCGATAAATCCACCTTCCGCAAACAGCTGCTCGCCCGCCGCCGGGCGATTTCGGCGGAAGAAGCGGCTGCTGCATCACAAGCGCTGAAAAAATACATTGCCGCATTTTTTTCCTGTCATCCCCGTGAATGCGGGGATCCAGGGCTGCTTGCCCCGTCCGTGCGGATGCCCCGGATCCCCGCACAGGGCGGGGATGACAGGGTCGTGGTCGCAGGCTACATTCCTATTAACGGTGAACTGGACATCTTGCCCGCACTGGAGACGATGCGGGGGCGGGGATGGACGGTGGCGCTGCCCTGCGTCGAAGGGAGAAATCAGCCCTTGGCGTTCCGTGTGTGGCAGGGCGAGGCGCTCGCGCCGGGCGCGCACGGCATCGCCTGCCCGGCGGGCGACGCTCCATCTGTGGTGCCGGGTATTCTCCTGGTGCCGCTGGTGGCGTTCGATAGAAACCGGCACCGCCTGGGCTATGGCGGTGGGTATTACGACCGCACGATTGCGGCATTGAGGCAGGCGGTTCCCGGCCTGAAAGCCTACGGCATCGCCTATGCCTGCCAGGAGGTTGACGCGCTCACTCCGGAGCCGCATGATATGCGGCTCGATGCGGTATTCACTGAAAACGGCGTAATTTAAATGAAAATTCTCTTCTGCGGCGACGTGGTAGGCCGCTCCGGGCGCGAGGCGGTGCTGAA
>CAYMDD010000006.1:5907-8610 GCA_964389045.1 uncultured Rickettsiales bacterium | reverse complement strand
ATTTCATCATCGTCAACGGCGATAATGCCGCCGGCGGGTTCGGCATCCAGCCGAATATCGCCAAGGAATTCTTCGACGCGGGCATCGACGTGATTACGGGCGGCGACCATATCTGGGATCAAAAAGACATCGTGCCGTATATCTCGCAGGAAAAGCGGCTCTTGAGGCCGGAGAATTTCCCCGCCTCCACGCCGGGGCGCGGGCATGGAATATTTACGGCGGCTTCGGGCGCGAAAATCCTGGTGATCCACCTGCTCGGCCAGGTGTTTCATAAAGAGCATGCCGAATGCCCCTGTGCGGCTGCCAACCGGCTGATTGCCGAAACCCGCATGCCGGGCGGCGTGCAGGCCGTTTTCGTCGATTTCCACGCCGAGGCCACCTCCGAGAAAACCGCCATGGGCTGGCACCTGGACGGCAGGGTGTCCTGCATGGCGGGCAGCCACACCCACATCCCCACGGCGGATGCCCGCATTCTTCCGAAAGGCACTGCCTATCAAACCGATACGGGCATGTGCGGCGATTACAATTCGGTAATCGGCTTCGCGCCGGAAGGGCCGCTCACGCGCTTCCTCACCAAAATCCCCAAGGCCAAGCTGGAAGCGGCGGGCGGCGCGCCCGCGCTTTCGGCGCTGCTGGTGGAAACCGACGATAAGACGGGATTAGCAAAGGCGGTAGAATACCTACGTATGGAATGAGGGCGCTTGAGATCTACTCGGCCTCGGGCGCTGCGGGGCGCTCGGCGCTGCGATCAAAGCAGTCATCTCAGAAATCTCCTCAGCCGGGAAGGCCGCGCCAAGCGCCGGCGGCGGCATCACGGGAAAAATCACCTCGCGGGGCGGCGCTTTCTCTTCCGGTAGCGGCTGGCCGAAATCGCTGTAGAGCTGCTTTACCCTTAAATTTTTAACGTCACGGGCGGCGTTGCCGATTACGCGGATTTCCGCTGCGTTCAAATCGATTGCCTGCTTGTGCGGCGCAGCCTCCTCAATCTTGGCGGCCAGGCCGCGCAGCGTGCCGCGCACGTCGTCGGCATATGCTTTGGCATCCCACGCGCCCTGCTTTTCATAAGCATCCAGCGCGCTGCCGAGTTCCATCACCGCCTGCTTGAACGCTGCCGTTCCTTCCGGCGCAACGCTTACGCCTTCGCGCATGCGCAAAAATCCGCCCTTATTCGACGCTACCGCGGGCGTTATCGACGCTTCGAGGGTGCGGATATAATCAGGCGGCTCCTGTTCCAGCGCATGCGCAAGCAATGCCTTCGCCTGCTCCTGCTCGCGCCGGCGCAATGCGCGTTCTTCCCGCTCCCTTTCTTCCCGGTCTTTCTGAGGCTGCGGATCGATGCCCAGCTTCTTCATTGCCTCTTGCTCGAGCTTCTGCGCGCCTATCGACAGCTTGCCCAATACGTCTGCAAAATGCTCGATATTCAGTGCGGCTGGGTTATTTCCCGGCCTGCGCTCAAGGGGTAAGTTCTGATTCATTGCCTCCATGCCGCGCGCAACGGCAGCCGGAGGCTGAAAGTTGCGCCGCATATGCATTTCATGCAGCGCAAGGATATCGCTCATGTCCGAAAGTATGCGCGCCATCGCTGTTTCCGTCTCGCCCCATTCCTTGTTTTCGCGGTACGACGAGGCGTTTTTAGCCTGCTCTTTCTTCTGCGGATTCTTCTCTGCCAGAATCCTGTCGCAATGCGCATGCAATTCCCCGATAACGTCCACATGATCCTTGAATGCATACGGGTAGAGGTTCAATTGGATGACGGCAGGCCTCAATGCGTTCCGCAGACCGATAATTTCCGCGTCATTCATGCCCGCGAAGGTGCCGCGCGTGAGAAAAGACTGCACAACGTCCGCATCTTTGCTAGTAAAGGAGAAAGGAGAAATTTGCGCAGGCATGGCGGATACCGTTTTTGTGAAAAGTAATTAACATATATCATATCTCCCCTGCACCCTCCAGACAGTAAAATGATGAGAATATAAGATATTGTAAAGTATGCGTATTATCGCCGGAAAACATCGAGGCCGGAAAATCGAAACGCCCCCCGGCAAGGAAGTGCGCCCGACGTCTGAATTCGCGCGCGAGGCGATATTCAATATCCTGGTGCACGGGAAGCTGGCCGGGGGCGGCTCGGCAGCGGAAGGCGCGCGCGTGGCGGATGTCTTCTGCGGCACCGGTGCGTTCGGCCTGGAAGCGCTCTCCCGCGGCGCGGTGCATGTCACCTTCGTCGATCAATCGCGCGAGGCGCTCGATCTTGCCAGAAAGAACGCGCAAACGATCAATGAATTAAACGCATGCGAGTTCGTCCATACGGATGCGCTCCAGCTGCCGCGCGCGTTTCAGCCGCATACGCTTGCGTTTCTCGATCCGCCTTATCACAGCAGCCTGCTTGCGCCTTCCCTCAAGCGCCTTAAAGAGCAAAACTGGCTGGCGCCGGGCACCATACTCATCTGCGAATGCGATGAGCGCGATGCGTTTGCTCCGCCGGAAGGTTTCACGGTGCTGGATGAGCGGAAATACGGGCGCGCCCGCATCGTTATCCTGACCGGCGCATGACTTTATGGGCGGCTTGTCCAAGCAAGACGCTTCCCGTATAGGAAGTTTATCCCTTTTGCACCATTGATTACGCCGCGATATGCATCGTTAACCGCTGCGTATTCAAGCGATTTTTTTAAAAACCAATGGAGAAATTTATGAAGCTCTCGATGATCC
>CAYMDD010000006.1:2389-5897 GCA_964389045.1 uncultured Rickettsiales bacterium | reverse complement strand
ATCCTGGCCGCAGCCTTAGCCGCCACCGCCGCTCCCGCGTTCGCGCACGACCATGCCGACAAGGAAGCCATGCTGAATGCCAAGGTGGCCAAGAAATTCTCCGAAGCCGACACGGACGGCAACGGCATGATCTCCAAAGCCGAAGCCGATGCCATGCACGAAAAGAAATTCAAGGAATGCGACACCAACGGCGACGGCTCGGTGAGCAAAGACGAAAAGAAAGCAGCGATGCGGAAGGAATGGGACGAAGTCAAAAGCATGAAAGAAGACAAGAAAGCCCGCTAATCCTATCGAAAAGATTCCCCGCGCCTTGAAAGCCGCCTCTTATGTGAAAGAGGCGGCTTCTTTTTTTAAAGCGCTTCCTTAAGCACGCGAAACAGCGTGTGGATATCTTCCGATGTATTATAGAGATGCGGGGAAATGCGCAGCTTGTTGCCGCGCACGCTGACGTGCACCCCGTGCTCGGCGAGCGCTGCGGCGAGGCCGGAAACCGGCGCTTCGAGCGTGATTCCCACCATATGCGGCGCATACATCGCCTCCGCAAACGTGCCGTATCCCGCCGTCTGCGCCAGGCGCAGCGCTTCGCGGGTGAGCGCGCGCGTATAGTCGGCGATGTTCTCCACCCCCCATTCGAGCAGCAGCTCCAGCGAAGCCGCCGCCGGCTCGGCCAGGCCGAACCCGGCGCGCTCGCCCATGTCGAACTTGCGCGCGCCCGGCTGGTAGCCGTCCCGGTACCGGGTGAGCTGCGAGAACGCTTCCGAGCCTTCGCGGTTGATCCAGTTTTCCTCCAGCGGCTCCGCCCCGCGCCATTTTGGCGCGATGTAGCAGAACCCGTACGCATACGGCCCCAGCAGCCATTTATACGTGCCGCAGACGGCGAAATCGGGCTGGATCTCTTTCACCGAAAACGGCATCGCCCCGAAGGACTGGATGCCGTCCACCACCAGCGCCGCACCCGCTTCCCGGCACGCCGCGCCGATTTTCACCAGGTCCACTCGGCTGCCGTCCGTCCAATGGCAATGCGGCACGCAGACGACCCCCGCCGTTTCGTCGATGGCGCTAAGCAATGCGCCCGTCCAGTCGCCGTCCTGCGGGTAAGGGACGGTGTCGATGATCGCCCCGCTTTTTTCCGCGGCGCGCCGCCACGCATAGACGGAGGAAGGGAATTCCTCCGCCAGCAGCAGAATGCGCTTGCCCTTCTTCAGCGGGATGTTTCTGGCTGCCAAGCTCACGCCGTACGATACCGCGGGCACGATGGCGATATTGTCTGCATCCGCGCCGATGATGCGCGCGAAAGCGCTGCGCCCCCGTTCCGGCACGTCGAAGAAATCCTGCGCCCCGACCTCCCAGGAATGCTGCTTGCGGGCGATGGCCTCCCTGGCCGCCTGCGCGCTGACGTTGGGCAGCGGCCCCATATAAGCGCAGTTGAGATAGGTACGCCCCGGCGGGACGGAAAACCGGTCGCGCTGGCAGGGAATCATTGCGGCGCGTCCGGCTGGCTGTCGGGATGCGCGGCCTGGAACGCGGGCAGCCCGGCGCAATTCCCGTCGATGCGCAAGATGGCCGGGTAGGGCGAAAGATCGCAGCCGAAGCGCCGCGCATTATAGACCTGCGGCACCAGGCAGCAATCGGCGAGCGTCGGTGCATCCCCGTGGCAGAAACGGCCTGTGTCGGCGGATTGCAGCAGGCTTTCAAGCGCCCGGAAGCCGTTTCCAACCCAATGGCGTATCCATTGCAGCCGCGCCTCTTCCGGCTGTTTGAGCGTATGCTCCAGGTATTGCAGCACCACGCGGTTGCCGAGCGGCGAGATATCGCAGGCGATTATCTGCGCCATCCGCCGCACCCGCGCCCGCGCGGAGGGAGCCACGGGCAACAGCGGCGGTTCGGGGTGCATCTCCTCTACATATTCCATGATGGCGAGCGATTGCGCGAATACCTGCCCGCCCGCAACCAGCGCCGGCACCGCGCCTTGCGGGTTGATGGCAAGGTAATCCTCCTGCCGGTGCGCCGCCGCCAGAAGGTTCACCGGCACCAGCTGCACGGGCAGGCCTTTCAGCCCCAGCGCAATGCGCACGCGGTAGGAGGCGGAGGAGCGGTAATAGCCGTAGAGCTGCATGGTTCTTAGAGTTGTCGGTTGCCAGTTGCCGGTTGCCAGTTATAAAGGAACACCGACAACTGACAACTGACAACTGCATATGCCCCTCATCCCCGAACAGCAGGCCGAAATCGAGGCCTTGCGGCAACAATCCTCTGCCACCCGACGCGAAACCTCCCCAGCGCTGGAAGAGATGCTCTACCGGGCATACCCGGTGCTCGACCACGGCTTTATCCGCGTCATCGACTACATGGGCACGGATTCCGCCATCGTGCAGGCCGCCCGCGTCTCTTACGGGCGCGGCACCAAGAAGGTGAACGAGGATGCGAGCCTCATCAACTACCTGCTCCGCCACCGCCACACCACGCCGTTCGAGATGTGCGAAATCAAATTCCATGTGAAGCTGCCGATTTTCGTGGCGCGCCAGTGGATCCGCCACCGCACCGCCAACGTCAACGAATATTCCGGGCGGTACTCGATCATGGATAAGGAATTCTATATTCCGAAGGCGGAGCATTTAGCCGCCCAATCCGTCTCCAACCGCCAGGGCAGGGGGGAAGTGCTGGGGGGCAGAGAAGCCGCCCAGGCGCTGGAATGGCTGAAAAGCGATGCGCTTACCGCCTACACGCATTATGAGCAGATGCTCAACGAGCGCGAAGATGGAAGCGCCGTGGAAGAAGGCAGGCAAGGTTTAGCGCGCGAGCTGGCGCGGATGAATCTCTCGCTCAACTACTACACGCAGTGGTACTGGAAGGTGGATCTGCATAATCTGATGCACTTTCTTAGCCTTCGCGCCGACGCGCACGCCCAGTACGAAATCCGCGTCTACGCGGAAGCCATGCTGGACATCCTAAAAGCCTGGGTGCCCATCACCCACGCCGCGTTCCTGGACTACCGCATGGGCGCCGCCGAAATCTCCGCCAAAGGCTTGAACGTTATTCGCCGCATGATCGCAGGCGAAACGGTGGCGCAAGAACAAAGCGGCCTCTCCAAAGGCGAATGGCGCGAACTGATGGCGGTGCTGGAAGCTAGAGTGTAGATTTTGCTTTTTTACGACTTCTAGGTTCTTTACTGCTATTGAACCGGACAAGTTTTTCCCAATCAATGCCTCCATCCGTATTGGCGAATTCGTCGAGAAAATCCTTCGTAAAACGGTTGATAGCCTTATCGTATTCCTCACGATAAAGGAGGCGGTGTGCAGCAGGATAATCATGCATCAGCCGAATGATTTTGATATAAAAATCCGGATCGCCGGTAATTTCTTCCCAGAACGCCTGTCCTGACCTTCTGCGGTAAATATATGCCTTTGGATCGGTATTGACGCGACCATAACAATGACCGAGAAGAGGATCGAATTGCTTTTGGATTTTTTGAATGCGGCTCCTAAGCTTTCTGAATTCATCATCCATGCGC
>CAYMDD010000006.1:0-2379 GCA_964389045.1 uncultured Rickettsiales bacterium | reverse complement strand
TGTTCGGACTCGATTTTACAGCGATGGGTTTATAAACACTGGCGTTTTCTACGATGACATCAATGCCTTCATAAGGCGAAACCACGCCTTTGCTGGCTATCTTAGCGATAGGCTCAAAGAAAGCGTCTCCAAAAATAGTTTCATCAGAAGATGACATATATGCTTGCAGTAGCCCCTCTACAATATCGGGCGCATTTTGCATCCCAACGGCGCGGAACAGATAGGGATTCTTTTTTTTAAGAGTATCTTTGAGGTTTAACCCGCTTAATTTTTGGAGGCGGCGCTGGTAAAACGCCTCGAGACGTTCGCGGATTAATTGCTCCAATTCAGCAGCTAACATCATCCAACCTTGAATCGCGCTTATATGGCTTATCGATGCCCGTTACAGGTTTTAGCTTTAAGTCAAGAAGAGGATATGTAATTTCCGCAATACGCCTGTTGGCTAAATTGACATACTCTGCATTGACGTCGATACCAATGTAATGCCGATTAAGTTCTATAGCTGCTATGGCCGTAGTTCCAGAACCGATAAAAGGATCGAGCACAATATCGCCGGGTTTGGTAAATAACCGAATAAACCAAGCAGGTAATTCTTTAGGAAACGCGGCACTATGCCCTTTATTTGCGCATTCGGTGGCCAAATGAAGAACATTCGTTGGATATGCCATAGTACGCCCTATCCAGTTCGATATTTTTTTGCCGAAGCCGCTTTCTACACGTGAATTATCGCGGCGCTTATCGGTTTCGCTCAGGTTCGCCAGTCTTGACTGCGCCCAATCACCTGTCGGAACCATCACTTCTTCTTGGTGCATCATAAAGTGTTTATTTTTCGTGAAGTGAAGGCACCGCTCCCATGCATCACGAAATCGATTCGGCCATTTGCCGGGATAGCTGTTGCGCTTATGCCATATATACTCTTCTGTCCATAACCAACCTTGATTGCGCAGTGCAAGGATAAGTTCCAGCACGTAGATGTGCCGTTCCCCATCTACGACACGTTCTTTGATATTGAGTACAAATGACCCATCCGGCTTGAGCACCCTATGCATTTCTTTGCTTCTTATGAGGAACCATTGAACGTACTCTTCGGGGCTGACACCGCCATACGTATGCTTCCGCTGATCCGCGTAGGGAGGAGACGTAACAATTAAATCTACCGACGCATCGGGTAGAGAAGAAAGAACATCGGCACAATCTCCGCAAAGGATCGCATCGACATTGTCAATAGTCTTCATACCGGAAGGAGAAACGTCTCCAGCTTTACTTTTAGCTTGGGTAGACCGAGTCAAAACAAGTAACCCTATCCGAATGAAAACATTTTGCAATATAGTGCATATCTGGCTTCAACGTCTAGAAAAAGCGGATTAGATTTTCTCGTGCTTGGCCTGCTTTCTTTTGGCAATCGTGTTGAGCGCCTCCACGAAGCAGGAGAAACCGAGCGCGAAGTAGACATAGCCCTTGGGCACTTCGTAGTGGAAGCCTTCGGCCACCAGAAGCGTGCCGATCATCAGGATGAAGGAGAGCGCCAGCATCTTGAACGTGGGGTTTTCGCTCAAGAACTGGCTGATATAGCCCGAGGCCATCAGCATCACGATCATGGAGACGACCACCGCGCCGATGATGACATAGACGTTCGGAGCGAGGCCGACGGCAGTGATGATGGAATCGAAGGAAAAGACGATGTCGATCAGCGTGATCTGGATGATGGCGCCCCTGAAGGTGGAGCGCGCCTTCACCTCGCGCTCGCTGTGCAGGCCTAGGACATCGCCGTGCATCTCCAGCGTGGCCTTGACGATCAGGAACAGCCCCCCCGCGATTAGCAGCAGGTCTTTGAAGGAAATGTCATGCCCGTAAATGGTAAAGAGCGGTTCGGTCAGCGTCATGATCCAGGAGACGCCGAAGAGCATCATTACGCGGATGATGAGCGCCAGGCTCAAGCCGATGATGCGCGCCTTCTTACGGTACTGCATCGGCAGCTTGTCCACCACCAGGGCGATGAAAATGAGGTTGTCGATGCCGAGCACGATCTCCAGCAGGCTCAACGTGATGAAGCTGGCGATGATTTCGGGGTTGAAGATTGCGTCCATAATCAGTTCTTTACCTCTACAATGGCTTCCCTGCGCAGGTGGCGCAAAAGCTTCTGCGCCTCCAGCATCATTTTTTCCTGCATTAAGCGTTGATAGGTCTCATCCCGGTCGGCAAGCGGCGGCGGGGCTTCCACGCGCTCGCATACCATGAAAAAGCGGATCCCTTCGGGCGTAGCGAAGGGCTGCGACACCGCGCCCACCGGCACTTCCGCGATCAGCTCGCGCAGGGCGTCGGTCATCTCGCTCAGGCGCGCGCGGCGGAAAGCGACTTCGATTTCGAAGTCGCCGATGT
>CAYMDD010000005.1:17404-20607 GCA_964389045.1 uncultured Rickettsiales bacterium | reverse complement strand
GCTTTTGAGCGCTGCGGAGATGCGCACGCCGGTGTGGTCGGTGCGAAAGGTGATATAGAAATGATGGTCGCCGGGCAGGCCGGATTTCTGGACGCTCTTCAGCACCTCGCGCACCACGCCGCGCATGGAGGAATCGATCAATTCAGGATAATCAATGGTGCCGGCGAACATGGTTTTCAATGATGATCTGCATAATTCTAACGAAGCGAGTGTAAGCGTTTTCTAGGGCGCTGTCTATGCCGGGCTTTAAACTTCCGCATTTTTAAATAACAGTGGGCGGGTTTTCTGTTACCCGGCAACCCGCCCGAAGCCGTGCTACTGCTAAGAGTTAGCGTGCCACCACTTAGGCGGCGACGCGAACTGCTGCGACGTTGTTGTCGTTAGCTGCAGCAAATGCAACGTTGTCGTTGGCATTTGAAAATAGACCCGTCACGGCGGAATCATACCGGGCAAAGACAACCCCTTTACTGCGCCTGTCGATGCTAATTCGGCCCCGCCAAAATCCGCTGCTTTTAAGCAAAGCGAACTTTGGTGGAGCCGCCGGGTTCCGCCCCCGGGTCCAATGCGCCTATTCTGACTTGCGTTTATCGCCATAGCCGCTTAACGCGACAGGTTTAATATAGTATTTTTCCCCCTTTTCTACAAGGATTAAAGCGATTATATAAGCTAACTATGCGGAAAAACGGCATTCTTCTCATCATCACCGGCTCGGTGGCGGCCTATAAAGCGTTGGAATTAATCCGCCTGTTCAACGAGCGCGGCATCGGCGTGCGCACGGTGCTGACGGAAGGCGCGCAGCGCTTCATTACCCCGCTGGCGGTTGCTTCGCTTTCGGGAGAGCCGGTTTATACGGATCTGTTTTCACTTAAAGACGAAACGGAGATGGGGCATATCCGCCTCTCGCGCGAGGCGGCGCTGATTCTGGTTGCCCCCGCTTCGGCCAATTCCATCGCCAAGCTCGCAGGCGGTCTGGCCGACGACCTGGCCAGCACGCTGTTGCTTGCAGCCGACTGCCCCGTCCTGGTTGCTCCCGCAATGAACGCTAAAATGTGGGAGCATCCGGCTACGCAGCGCAACCTCGCCAGGCTGCGCGAGGACGGCGTCCGGCTGATCGCGCCCGGGGAAGGGAGCCTTGCCTGCGGCGAGGTGGGAATGGGGCGTTTGGCGGAGCTGGAAAACATCGTCAATGCTGTCACGGACGCGCTTCGCTGAACGGCTTTTTTACTTAGAAGGAATACACCATGCCGCTTAAACCCATTCCCATCCAGCGCCTGCCGCATGGGCAGGATTTGCCCCTTCCCGCCTATGCCACGGTGGACAGCGCCGGGCTTGATCTTTATGCCGCCATCACCGAGGATATGCTGATTGCGCCCGGCTTTCGCGCGCTGGTGCCGACGGGGATCGCATTGGAGCTGCCTTCAGGCTTCGAAGCGCAAGTCCGTCCGCGTTCCGGTCTTGCCTTTAATTACGGGGTTACGCTTTTGAATACGCCGGGCACGATCGATGCGGACTACCGCGGGGAGATTAAAGCCTTGCTAATCAATCTCGGCCATGAAACCTTCGTGGTAGAGCGCGGCATGCGCATTGCGCAGCTGGTCATCGCGCCTGTGGCGCAAGCCGAATGGGTGGAAAAACCATCGCTGGAGGCATCCGCCCGCGGAGCGGGAGGCTTCGGCTCTACGGGGATCAAAGCCTATGATCCCGCATAATCCAAGTCAGAGAAAAGGGAGAAATCTATGCCAGCCCAACTCGATGCGCCCGGACGGGGGCGCATTTACGAAAGCATCGTCGATACCATCGGGAATACGCCGCTGATTCGCCTGCACCGGCTCGCGCAAGAAGCCGGATGCGTGGCGGACGTGATTGTGAAGGCGGAATTCTTTAACCCGCTTTCCTCCGTCAAAGACCGCATCGCGCTCGGCATGATCGAGGCGGCGGAAGAATCGGGGAGAATCGGAGAAGGCGCGGTGCTGGTGGAGCCGACCTCGGGGAATACCGGCATCGCGCTCGCGTTCGTCTGCGCGGCGAAGGGATATAAGCTTATCCTCACCATGCCGGAAAGCATGTCGCTGGAGCGGCGGAAAATGCTCAAAATCCTCGGCGCGCAGCTGGAACTGACTCCGGCGGCGCTGGGGATGAAAGGCGCCATCGCGCGGGCGGAGGAGATCGTGGCGGAAAACCCGAAGGCGCTGATGCTCCAGCAGTTCAAGAATCCTGCCAATCCGGCCATCCACCGGCGCACCACGGCGGAGGAGCTGTGGCAGGATACGGGCGGCAGGATCGATGTGTTTATCTCCGGCGTTGGCACTGGCGGCACGCTGACGGGCGTGGGCGAAGTGCTTAAAGCGAAAAAACCCGGCTTCCAGCTCATCGCCGTGGAGCCGGAGGCAAGCCCGGTGCTCTCCGGCGGCCAGCCGGGGCCGCATAAAATTCAAGGCATCGGCGCAGGTTTCGTGCCGGACGTGCTGAACCGCTCGCTGATTGATGAGGTAGTGACTGTGGCCAACGATGTCGCGTTCGATACGGCGCGGAAGATGGCCGCCGTTGAGGGAATCCCGGTGGGCATTTCGTCCGGCGCCACCATTGCCGCGGCGCTTCGCGTGGGGGCGAGGCCGGAGATGAAAGGCAAGATGATCGTAACAGTCGCAGCATCTTCCGCCGAGCGGTATCTAAGCACGGATCTATTTAGTGAATGAAAAATTAGGAGTGGGGGACAAGGGACAGGAAGAGGAGCGTTTATCCCTTGCCCTTTGCCCTTTGCCCCCTGACGCACCACGCCGCTACGTGCGGCACATCGTGCTCCCCGAAATCGGAGAGAAAGGACAGCGGAAGCTGCTTTCCGCGTCCGTCGCGGTGGTCGGCGCAGGCGGGCTGGGGGCTGCAAGCATCGGCGCGCTGGCGGCGATGGGAGTAGGTCATATCGGCATCATCGAGCATGACCGGGTGGAGCTTTCCAATCTGCAACGGCAAACGCTCTACGAAACGGGCGATATCGGCAGGCTGAAAGGCGAAGCGGCGCGCGACCGCTTGAGCGAGATCAACCCCGCCTGCCGCGTGACGCTCCACGCCGAGCGGCTGGAGGAGCCGAGCGCCGCCCGCTTATTGCAGGGATATCACATTGTCCTTGACGGCAGCGATAATTTCGCTACGCGCTTTGCGGTGCATGATGCATGCTATAGCGCTCATTTGCCGCTGGTATCGGC
>CAYMDD010000005.1:11394-17394 GCA_964389045.1 uncultured Rickettsiales bacterium | reverse complement strand
GCCGCACCCATGCTACCGCTGTTATGTGCAGACCCCGCCGGAACGCGAAACTGCGTGCGCGCAAGAAGGAATTATTGGCGCGCTGGCGGGAATGATCGGCCATTTGCAGGCGCTGGAGGCGGTGAAAGAGCTGCTTGGCATCGGGCAATCATTATCGGGACGGCTGCTGCGCTACGATGCGCTGGCCGCCCGCTGGACGGATGCGGCGCTGCCACGCGACCCCACCTGCACCTATTGCGGCGCGCAAGCACTTGCATAGGCAAGCAAGCGGACGTAATCATCGTTATATGCTTTCGCATAAACTTCTTTTTCTCCTGCTATTGACCCTGCCGCCTTCTTTGGCGTTTGCGGGCGACGATCCGCGCCGCGATTCCGGCCTGAGAGTGCCGCGCTTCGTTTCGCTCAAAAGCAATGAGATCAACGTCCGCTCCGGTCCCGGCACGCGCTACCCGATCCTCTGGGTATACCGCCGCGAGGGGCTGCCGGTGGAGGTGGTGGAGGAGTTCGAGCACTGGCGCAAGATCCGCGACGCGGAAAGCGCGGGCGGTTGGGTGCACAAAGGCATGATCGACGGCGCGCGCCATGTGCTTGTCAAAGGCAAGGTGCAGATACTGCGCTCCGACCCGGAGGATAAAAGCGCCGCCGTGCTCCGGGCGCAGGGCAACGTCATCGCCCGGCTGATCGAATGCGAGAAATCCTGGTGCCGCGTGCAGGCCGCAGGCCGGAAGGGCTGGCTCAAGCGCAAGCAGATATGGGGCGTCTACGACGACGAAGAGGTAAAGAAATAAGCATGCCGCCTTGCAATATGCCCTTTTTTGCGCCTATATAGCTTCCTAACCATTTTAGTGTTTGAGCATTATCATGTCGGACAGCATGCCTTATGCCGATATCCTCATCCTCGCCTTGATCGCGGGGTTTATCCTCTTGCGCCTGCGCGGCGTACTCGGGCAGAAGATCGGCCACGATAAGCCCCCTGTGCTGCGCGATGCCCCCGAGGGGGACAAGGACGAGCCGATCGTACAGCTCTCAGAGAAAGTGCGCGCCCGCCAGGAAGAGGAAAAACAGCAGGACGACGCGCTGATCGCGAAAATTGAAGACAGTGCCGCGCGGGAAGGCATTGCCGCCGTCAAAGCCGCCGACCCGGCCTTTACGCTGCGAGATTTCTTAAGCGGCGCGCGCGGCGCATTCGAGATGGTGTTCGACGCGTTTAACAAAGGCGAGAAACAGACGTTGCAGATGCTTTTAAGCCAGCCGCTTTACGAGGTGTTTTCCAACGAGTATGACCGCAGGCGTCAGGAAGACAAGCGCGAAGAGACAACGCTGGTGTCGCTTGAGTCGGAGGAAGTCACCCAGGCGTCGGTCGAGCGGGGCAAGGCCAGGATCGGCGTGCGCTTCGTGAGCGAACAGGTGAGCGTTATCCGCAATAAGGACGGCGCGATTATCGAGGGTGATCCTTCCGCCACCCAGCGCGTCGAGGACGAATGGGTGTTCGAGCGCGAGCTTTCCTCGCGCAATCCCAACTGGAAAATCATCGACACCTGATGCGGATGGTTTCGCGCATCGCGTGCGCGGCGTTGCTGCTCGCCGGCGGCTGCTCCTCGCCGACGCCGCCGCGGGAAACCCCGGAAGAGGCGGAAGCGCCGCTTCCTTCCGCCGCATGGGCGGGGGCGGTGAATGCGGAGACTTTTGCCGCATGGCGGAAATCCTGTGCGCAGATTGTCAAAAAACCCGATACCGCCATGATAGGGGCGGGGCGCTACGCCTCGCCCGCGCGCCTATGGAAGCCCGCCTGCCGGGAATCGCTGGCATTGGCGCAGGCCGATGACGAGACGGCGCGCCGCTTCTTCGCCGGGCGGTTCCGCGCGCTGCAAGCGGAAAATGCCTTTCTGACCGGCTATTTTACGCCGGAAATCAAAGGATCGCGCGTAAAGACCGCCAAAGCGCAGGTGCCGATTTATGGCCGCCCGACATACCTTAAGGACGGCATGCCGTATTTCACCCGCGGACAGATCGAAGACGGGATGCTGCGGAACAAAGGCTTGGAAGTCGCCTGGGCGGAAGATGCCGGCGAGCTGTTTTTCCTGCAGGTGCAAGGAAGCGGCACGCTGGTGACGCCGCAGGGCGAGCGCATCAAGCTGGTGTTTGCGGGCAAGAACAATCAGCCTTACGTGTCCATCGGTAAGGTGCTGATCGAGCGGGGCGAGCTGAAAAAAGGCGCCGCCAGCCTTCCGGCCATCAAGCAGTGGATGCGGGAGCATCCTGCCCAGGCATCCGCGCTAATGCGCGAAAACCCGGCCTATGTATTTTTTAAGGAAAGCAAGGAAGACGGCTTCAAAGGCGCTGCCGGGGTGACGCTGACGCCGGAGGCATCGCTCGCCGTAGACCCTGCGTTCATTCCTTACGGCATGCCATTGTTCGTGGAGGCAGAGCAGCGCATGCCGGCATTTCGCACCGCGTCGGTGATGATTGCGCAGGATGCGGGCACGGCCATCAAAGGTGCGGGCAGGGGAGATATGTTCTTCGGCGGCGGGGAGCGGGCGGAGAAGCTGGCCGGAGGCTTGCAGGCAAAGGGCACGTGGACGCCGCTGGTGCCGCGCGAGGTTGCGGAGCATGAAGGACGCTGATGGAAAGGAACGCCGCGGGGCAAGGAAGCTGACGCAAGTCGAGCTACGCCTGTGGCGGCAGGTTACGAAGCAGGCATCCCCCCTTCACCGGCATATGCCGCAGTACGAGATAGCGCCTGCCGAGCCGGATGCTTCGCCGGCGCTTCCGCCATCGCCAAAACTACCAGAGGGTTTCGCGTTTCGCCAGGTGACGACGTCCGTGCCGAAGAGCGCCGTTCTGCGAATGGGGGAATATGCGGGCATCGACCGCAACACCGCCGAGCGTTTTCGCCGCGGGCGCATGACGATCGATGCGCGCCTCGATTTGCACGGGATGACGCAGGAGCAAGCCTATTTGACGCTCACCGCATTTCTTAAGCACAGCCATGAGAAAGGCAGGCGCTGCGTGCTTGTCATCACGGGCAAGGGTACGCCGCGCAGCCCGAGGCACGGCGCAGCCGCCGGCATCCTTAAGGCGGCATTGCCGTTGTGGTTGAACGATCCTGGCATCCGGCCTTATCTCCTTGTATACGATATCGCTCAACCCAAAGACGGCGGCGATGGCGCGTTCTACCTCCTGCTGAAACGCAAGCGCTTAAAAGAAGAGAGCGGATCATGACGGAACAGGCAGCGCATATCCTGGTGGTGGACGATGACGACCGCCTGCGCAGCCTGCTCAAGAAATACTTAAGCGGCCACGGTTTCGCCGTCAGCACTGCCGCGAGCGCATCGGAAGCGCGAAAGGCGATGGCGCTGTTTCTGTTCGACCTGCTGGTGCTTGACGTGATGATGCCGGGCGAAACCGGCCTTCAGCTTGCGCATAGTCTGCGGCACGAAGGTAGCGAGACGCCGATTCTCATGCTTTCCGCCAAAGGAGAGGCGGAGGAGCGCATCGCCGGGCTGGAAGCAGGGGCGGATGATTACCTGCCCAAGCCGTTCGAGCCGCATGAGCTGCTGCTGCGCATTCATTCCGTCATGCGCCGCCGTGCGCGCGCCGCGCCGCCTGCCACGGCAGATCCCATCCAGTTCGGCGATTTTACCTTCGATCCCGAACTTTCGCTGCTGACCCAGGGCGGCATCCCCATTCATTTGACTACGGCGGAGAGCGCGGTGCTGCGCATGCTGGCAGAGCGCGCCCCGCATCCGGTCAGCCGGGAGGAGCTGATGCAGGCCTGCGGCACGGCCTCCGAGCGCAATGTGGACGTGCAGATCACGCGCCTGCGCCGCAAGATCGAAACCGACAGCAGGCCCCAGCATATCCAGACCGTGCGCGGCGCAGGCTATGCGCTGATTCCACTTTAAAAGGAAAGCCCTTTGCTTAAATACCTCCTCCCCAAATCGCTGTTCGGACGTGGGCTGCTGATCGTGGCGCTGCCGATCGTGCTGGTGCAGCTGGTGACGGCGTACATCTTCTTCGACCGCCATTGGGACAACGTCACCAAGCATTTGACCAATGCACTGGCGGGGGAGATCGCCTTCGTCAGTCATCTGATGAAAGGAAAAGAGGAAGCGCGGCGCAACACCGCTATGGCGCTGCTGCACAGCCATACCAGCATGCAGGCCGAATACCGCGCGGACGGCAGGCTCAACCCCGCCACCGCCTCGCGCCATTACCCGGAATTGCAGGCGGCGCTAAGAAGCCGCCTGGACGTGCCGTTTACGTTAAGGGCGGAGAGCAACCAGGTGGTGACCCGCATTGCGCTGGAGAGCGGCGTACTGACGTTAAGGGCATCGAACAAACGGCTGGAAAGCCCGACGACGACAATTTTTGTGCTGGTGGTATGCAGCGCCTCCTTCTTGTTCTTATGCATTGCACTGCTGTTCCTGCGCAATCAGGTGCGCCCCATCCGCCAGCTGGCAGATGCCGCCGAGCGGTTCGGCAAGGGCAGGGATACCCTTGATTTCAAGCCCTCCGGTGCATTGGAGGTGCGGCGCGCGGGCAGGGCGTTTCTCATCATGCGCGAGCGCATCCAGCGGCAGATCCGCACGCGGACGGATATGCTTGCCGGCATCAGCCACGATTTGCGCACGCCGCTCACCCGCATGAAGTTGCAGCTGGCGCTGCTCGAGCAGAACCCGGATATCGCGGGCATGGAAGAGGATGTAGCGCAGATGGAGCGCATGATCGGCGAATACCTCGACTTCGCGCGCGGCAGCGGCGGAGAAGAAGCCGTGGCGCTTTCCTTGCGCGAGGCGCTGGAAGATATCGTGGCGGATTATGCGAGAAGCGGCGCAGATATCCCACTTGCCATGGAGGAGGACATGCTGCTCGAACTCCGCCTGGGCGGATTCAAGCGCATGATGCACAATCTGATCGACAACGCGATTCGCTACGGCACACGCTGCACGCTATCGGCGCGGGAAGTGGTAGGAAAAGCGGAGATCACGGTGGACGATGACGGCCCCGGCATTGCGCCGGAGAAGCGCGATGAAGTGTTCCGCCCGTTCGCGCGGCTCGATGCGGCGCGGAATTTAAACGACGGCGGCGTCGGCTTAGGCCTTGCCATCGCCCGCGACGTGGCGCTTTCCCACGGCGGTTCCATTGCGCTGGAGGGTTCACCCCTGGGAGGCTTGCGGGTGGTCGTGCGCCTGCCGCTGTGAGAGGGTTTCTTGGTTGCTAGGTTTCTCGGTTTCTAGGTATAGTTAACCCAGCAACCGAGAAACCTAGCAACCAAGAAACCTGTCTATGCTCCGCTTCTTTATCGAACTCTGGCCGCTTTTGGTGCCGCTTACGGTTTATCTGCTGTGGCATGCCAGGCGCGTGCGGCGTTGCCGCCGCCTGGGCGAATGCCCGCCGCGCATGCGCGAAGGCCCGTGGAGCTGGGTGCTGATTTCCACGCTGATAATCGCCATTGTCTTGATGCTGGTGAAGATCGTTTTCGATACGCAAGAAAAGGGGACATACACCCCGCCGCATCTGGAAAACGGGCGAGTGGTGCCGGGGAAAATCGAGCGGTGAAATTAATGTTGAGCGATACTGCGTGGCTTTCCTGGGAGGAAACGCGAGTATTGCGCTCCGCCCTGGAATCGTTCGGCGCGGAAGCGCGTTTCGTCGGCGGCTGCGTGCGCGATACGCTGCTTGAGCGCGAGGTGAAAGATATCGACTTAGCCACGCCGCTGTCGCCGCAAGAGGTGATGGAAGGATTCAATCGCGCGCATATCAAGGCGTTGCCCACCGGTATTGCTCACGGCACGGTCACGGCGGTGATCGGGGGCAGGCATTTCGAGATCACCTCCTTGCGGCGCGATGTGAAGACGGACGGGCGTCACGCGGAAGTCGCCTTTACCGATGATTGGCGCGAGGATGCGGCCAGGCGGGATTTTACCGTAAATGCGCTTTACGCCGCATGGGACGGCGAGGTGTTCGATGATTTCGAGGGGATGGAGGATATTGCGC
>CAYMDD010000005.1:4741-11384 GCA_964389045.1 uncultured Rickettsiales bacterium | reverse complement strand
CGCAACGGCGCTTGCGTTTTATCGGCGAGCCGCACGCGCGCATCCGCGAAGATGGCTTACGCATTCTTCGCTATTTCCGCTTTCAGGCGCAGCTGGGTTTTTCTGGCGACAGCCAAGCGCAACGCGCGTGCGCGGCCAATGCGCCGATGCTTGAGGATTTAAGCGGCGAGCGCATCCGGCAGGAGATGATGAAGCTGCTCGGCTCTGAAACGCTTAAGCCTGCCATCTTCGATGACATACGTGCCGCTGGGCTGTTTCCGCTTTTATTCGGCAATGATTTCAAGCCTCAGCTGCAGCCATTGCTGGAGGTTGAGCGAAAGGCGTGCTACGCCGCCGATGTTATCCTGCGGCTTGCTTGGCTACTGAAACAAGCAGGTAGCGGCAGCTTTGACTTCGTCCAAAAGCACTGGAGACTATCCAATGCAGAGACGGAACAGCTGGAAATACTGTTAAATCCCGCGTATTCCATTTATGCCTCCGCGTCTGAGACACAGCATAAAAAATTGCTGCGCCGTATCGGTAAGCGATTGTTTATTCGATCCTTGCTGCTTTTCTGGGCCGATGATAAGGATGCGGACTACCGAAACGCCCTCGCGTTGGCGGAGGATTGGCCAATTCCCGTCTTCCCCGTAAAAGGAGAAGATTTGCTCAAGCTAGGGATGAAAGAGGGGCGGGAAATGGGAGAGAAACTCAAAGAGCTAGAAGCAATATGGGAGGCGTCGGATTACCAGCTTACTACGGAGGAATTGCTCGCGCGTTCGGTTTAAGCGCATGGTTAGTGCCAAATCGTATTTCTCGTGGCAATGTGCTGATTGTAATAACTCATTCCCTTCGGGGTAATGGATACTTGTGTGTCGTCCTCCTGGACTCCCCTGCAGTAGGCCATTTTTGTGGATAGCAAGTGTTTCAACGCGCGTTCGCCATCGGTTGGATTAATCCGCGCTTCCGTTAATGCTTGCTGTAAGATGGCTAACGGCATTGGCTCGTGGCATATGCTTCCATCGCCATAAGCCTTGGCGGTGAATGCCGCGTTCCGCATCAGCGTATCGAGGATGATTTCTTCCGCTTTAGAAACACGCTCGGCAAAGGTTCTTTTCGTCATATCCGCTACTCTACGGCAGCGCTTTCGCCCGTGGGCAGTTCTTCGAGCGCATAGCCGGCGGAGCGGACGGTGCGGATCAGGTCGGGCTGCTTGCCATCGTAATCCAAGCCTTTCCTTAAGCGCCGGATGTGCACGTCTACCGTGCGCAGCTCCACATAAATGTCATGCCCCCAGACCGAATCGAGCAGCTGCTCGCGCGAGAAGACGCGGCCTGGGTGTTCGAGCAGGTAGCGGAGCAGCGAGAACTCGGTGGGACTTAAATGCACTTCCATACCGTTGCGCGTAACCTTGTGGGCGGAGACATCCATGCTGATCCCTGCGTAGGAGAGCGTTTTTTCCGAGAGCGCCGGGCGGAAGCGGCGGAAGATGGCGCGGATACGGGCGATCAGCTCGGCGGGGGAGAAGGGCTTGACGATGTAATCGTCCGCGCCGGCATCCAGGCCGCGGATGCGGTCGCCTTCTTCTCCTCTGGCGGAGAGCATGATGATGGGAGTGGATTTGGTGTCCGGGTTCCAGCGGAGCTGCTTGCAGATTTCCACGCCGGACATGGAGGGGAGCATCCAGTCGAGCACGATGATGTCGGGGCGGTAGTCCTTCACCATCGCCACCGCTTCCTCGCCGTCGCCGGTGGAATAGACGCGGAAGCCCTCGCGCTCCAGATTGTAGCGAAGCAGGGTGACGATCGCCACCTCGTCTTCCACGATCAATACGGATGTCTCCAAAACTTTAGCGCTCCTAACTTCGGATGAATTGCCCTATACAAGCCGGTAGAATTATCGTACGTGGTTTAACATTTACTTAAAAAACCATAGGTTTGTAAAGATGTCTTCTTCCTTGCGGCTGATCTGCGACTTAGGCCCGCTTGCGGTTTTCTTTGTTGCTTACCGCTTTTTCGGCCTCATGCCCGCGACGGGCGCGCTGATCGCAGCCACGCTGCTTGCATTAGCGGTTACTTACGCCAAGGAGCGCAAAGTCGCCCTGATGCCCTTGATAACCGCTTTGATGGTAAGCGTTTTTGGCGGATTGAGCATTTACTTGAACGATGAATACTTCATCAAGGTGAAGCCCACCATCATTAACACGATGTTCGCCGCCGTGCTTTTGGGCGGGGTGCTGTGCGGGAAGCCGTTGCTTAAATATGTTTTTGCCTCCGCCTTAACGCTGGAGGAGAAAGGCTGGATGATCCTCTCGCGCCGCTGGGGGCTGTTTTTCTTGTTTCTGGCGGGTTTAAACGAATACATCTGGCGGCATTTCCCCACCGAGTTCTGGGTGAATTTCAAGGTGTTCGGCATGTTCACGCTGACCCTTTTCTTTACTCTTTCCCAACTGCCGCTGATGCAGCGGTATATAGTAGAAAGCAATCAATAGCCTTGTTCTAGGCGTAGTTAATTGCTAATTTCTAAACGAGTTCTGTTTTTTGCTGCAGCAGCAAAAATCTCCGGCAACGCCTAAGCATGTTTACCATGCGAGGTTTTCAAAGTTGCCGTACCAACTCCTGAAAAGGATTTCAGGTTCGCTGCCATGCCGTGATGAAGAACAGGTAACTGTTCCACGGTTAACTGGCAGAACTTCAGCGGAGACTTCTCGTGTCTTTGCAGATTCCAATGGAGCCGTATGTGGTGCAGGTTCGGGGAAAGGGCGCGGTCGCGCTGCTTAACCTGCAACTGGGTGGCCGCAAGCGGAAACTGGCCTATCTCGGCCAGCCTGAGAACTCGGCGCTCCACATTGTCGCGCTCGACGGGCTTCAGCATCGGTTCGCCGCCGCTGACATGGAGCACTTGGCGGACAGTGTCCTTGCTTCGGCACAGGCTCTTTCGCCGGCGGTGGAAGCGGCGCTCGCCATGAAGCCCAGCGCTGAAGAAGCGCTGCGGCACGACGCCGGTTCCGCAGAGCTGAAGGCGCTGCACCCTCTAGCGATCATGGGACCGGTAACGCTCGGCCAGTTCGAGGGATATGTCCGACGGAATCTCCGCGCCGTGTTCCACATCGGCCTCGAAGCCCGCATCGCGCAAGCGCTGCTGTTCCTCGGCGCCGACATCGTCGTCCTGCGCTCTCCGCCTCCGGGGGAGCAGGTCTGACAAAGGAAAACCTCCTTATCCGTCCGGGCATCCGCCCGGACGGAAGTTTTTTTATCCGCTTGCCGCAAAGACTGGATTGATCCGGCCAAATGCTGCATTTCATATTCCATGAACAACAATAGACACTCCTATTATAAAGCAGCATTTTTTGGATTTCTCCTGTGGAGCATCCTGACTAATATAGGCTTGAGCACTATTTTCAGTACGATCCCGCGGTCTCCATTTTTTATGGTGGTGCTGCATTATGCCAATGCGGCTTTTTTCTGCGCCATCGCGCTGTCCGGCGCGTATTTCACGGTGCTGTATTTTCTTTGGAAAAAAGGATTTGCCGGCCACGCTCGCGCTACGCGGCAAATATGCTTGACAGTTGCCGTTCTATCCGCGTTTTTTCCAGCGTATCTGGTCGTCCGCACGATATCCGCTTTGGAAAGCGTACTCCAGCGCTACGCTATCAAAGAAAAGGAAAAGCAGGAGTCAATCGACCGGCAATCCAACATCACGAAATCCTGGCTTGAGCGCATCAGGCTCGACGATTTCAAGGAATATGGGCTTTCGTTTGCGGGAATGCCCGTAGGGCTTAAAGTTGTTATCAAGGTGACCGCTCCTTCGTCTTATCCACTTCCGGACAGGCGGCCCATAGACGCATGCAAGAAGATGTTTAATAAAGCGGGTCACGATTATCTCTACTCTAAAGCATCCGTCCGCTTCTCATGGCGAAACGATGAATGCTGTGGGGATTTCGTGGTCCATGCTATTGATCCGGTTGTGACCTGCACGGAAACGGCGGATGCGCGTGAAATCGAATACAGCGCCGAGCATAATTTCTATCCTCCTGCCATCGCCTATGTCAGCGAAGACCTGGTATCCAAATTATGTTTTCAAGAGGTATCGGAAGATATGCCGGATGCCATGAAGCGCGGGGAACGCACATTATCGTTTCTGTGGATGCAGCCATTTATGGGGCATATCTTGAATATATCGCAAATGTCGTGGGCAACATGGCACAATGACCGGTTAACCGGCTTGGAACAGCAATTGTTGCAGCGTGAGGCATACCTGACGGATAGTGTTTTTTGGCAAGCGATTCAATCGCAGTTTACGCCTGAGCGCTTACAGGAAAAAGGATACGCCGCATGCGAGAGGCCTAATCCTACTCATTGGGAAAATCCCAATATTACATTGTATTGCTATTGCAAGCGTTGATCACAAAAACCCATACGGGTCGATATCCACTTTGATTCTTAAACTGTTTGGATGCTTGAGGCTTCCCAGCCATTCGCTCACCGTTTTCTGGATATGGATGTTGCGCTCTGCTCTGACCAGAAGGCGGTAGCGGTAGTGGCCGCGGAGCAGGTAGAGCGGCGCGGGGGCGGGGCCGAGGATTTCTACTCCCTCAATGCGGGGTGCGGCCAGCGCCAAATCGCGCGCGTGGCGGATGACGGTGTCTTCGTGCGCACCCTCCACAATCAGCGCCACCAGGCGGCTGAAGGGCGGCATCCCGGCCATGCGCCGCGATTCCAGCTCCAGCGCCATGAACGCGTCGCGGTCGCCGGAGAGCAGCGCCTGCATCACCGGGTGGTCGGGGAGGAAGCTCTGGATCAGCACTTCGCCTTCCATCCCCCGCTCGCGCCCCGCCCGGCCTGCCAGCTGGTGGAGGAGCTGGTAGGTGCGCTCGGCGGCGCGCAGATCCCCCCCGGCCAGGCCTAGATCGGCGTCCACCACCCCCACCAGGGTCAGTTTTGGAAAATGGTGCCCCTTGGCGATGATCTGCGTGCCGATCAGGATATCGGTTTTGCCTTCCTGCATGGCACGGATGGCGGATTGCAGCTCCTCGTAATTCTCCGCCGCGTCGCTGGTGAGCAATGCTGTCTTCGCGTCCGGCAGAAAGCTTCCGACCTCTTCCGCCACGCGCTCGACGCCGGGGCCGACGGCATGAAACGCATCCTCCGCCTGGCAGGAAGGGCAGCGCTTCGGCATGGGTTTAGCAAAGCCGCAATGGTGGCATTCCAGCCGTGGCGGATATTGATGCATCACCAGCCAGGAAGAGCATTCGGTGCATTGGAAACGGTGTCCGCAGGCGCGGCAGAGCAGCAGCGGCGCATAGCCGCGGCGGTTTAAGAACAGCATCGACTGCTCGCCCCTGCTCACGTTTTCCGCCAGCGCCCGACGCAGTTCAGCAGAGAGAAACGTGTTGCGCTCCAGCTGGGCATGGCGCAGATCAATCAACCGTGTGGCAGGGAAGCTGGCGCCGGCGTGGCGTTCGTTAAGGCGGATGCGCGCGTATTTGCCCTGGTCAACATTCCACATCGACTCGATGGATGGTGTGGCGGACACAAGAAGGACGGGAATATTTTCATGCCTGCCGCGCGCCACGGCCATATCGCGCGCATGGTAGATGACGCCGTCTTCCTGCTTGTAAGAGGAATCGTGCTCCTCATCCACCACAATCAGCTTAAGGTTGCGGAAAGGCAGAAAGAGCGCCGAACGCGCCCCGACCACCACCTTGGCCTCGCCGTTTACGATGGCGCGCCAGCTATGCTTGCGGCGGGCGGGGGTGAGGCCGGAATGCCATACATGCGGCTCCGCGCCGAAGCGCGAGAAGAAACGCTCCAGCCATTGGACGCTCAAGGAAATCTCCGGCAGCAGGACAAGAACTTGGCCGAATTCGTGCGCAAGCGCTTCATTCCCCCCGCTTGTGGGGGGATTCAGGGGGGAAACGGCAGGCGCTGCGTATGACGGCGGGGGCGGATTCCCTCCTCCTGCCCTTCCTGTAAACGGGAGGGGTGTAGAGATGATTTTAGCAATCGCGTCAAAATAGACTTCCGTTTTGCCCGACCCCGTCACCCCGTCGAGCAGCGTTACGGAAAAGCCTTGCAGCGCTTTTAAAGCTGCCGCCGCTTCCGCTTGCGCGGGCGAAAGAACGGCGCAGGCGGGGTTGAGGGTGGTTGCCTCCAGCATGTTCCGCTCGCGTGCCGAGGGCGGTTTCAATGCGTCTGCCACCGGCACCGCCATCTTGACCACCGCGCCCATGGGCGAGAGCGTATACCACCCCACCCAGTCGAGGAAGGCGCGCATCG
Organism: uncultured Rickettsiales bacterium; assembly: GCA_964389045.1. GTDB lineage: Bacteria > Pseudomonadota > Alphaproteobacteria > Rickettsiales > SXRF01 > CAYMDD01. Next base: position 5,127 of record CAYMDD010000005.1, on the reverse strand, counting down.
ATGCTTCCATCGGGGGCAGATGCGCGTAATGCTCGGTGATAGGCTTTAGTTTCGCCTCCGGCACCTCCCCTTTGCCTTTGCCCCACACCACGGCGCGTAAGCTTCGGCCTGCAAAGGAGCTGAACACGTAGGAGCCGGGTGTCACGTCCATACCTTCGGGCACAAGGTAATCAAAGCCTTTGGACAGGCTGTTGGGTAAAAGGAGATGGGCGATGCGCATGGATAAGAATATAGGAAGGAAATCCTTTCTTAACCATAAGAACGGACATGCTTCTTAGATTTTTCAGTCTTGGCGCGAGTTAATTTCCAAAGTCCTGAATTTTAATAAAAATTAATTATAATTGATTATAATAAAAATGACTGTAATAATACTTATACTATTCGTT
>CAYMDD010000005.1:320-4731 GCA_964389045.1 uncultured Rickettsiales bacterium | reverse complement strand
ATTCGTTACTTACTAATAGATTTTTATCATAGTAATTTTTTATATTTTTTAGGAGAAAAGATGAAAAATTTATTTAGAATACTTGCATGCTGCATGTTCATTTGCATAGCAGCTGCCGCTCCTGCGATGGCTGACGATATTCCCGACGATAATGATGATATTCGTTTTGGGAATATTCCTACCTATATTAACCCCGATGATCTTCCGGCCAATCCACCGCTTGCGTACCCTCCTTCCGAACCTTTTCATATCAGTGAGTGCAAGCTGGAATGCAGCGAAGATTGGCTCGACGGGATGGAACGCTGCGAAGAGCTTTTTCCCATAGAGATAGATCCTGAATCTTGGGGGAATTGCAATGAAATGGAGAATGAAGCTAAAGATCAATGCCAGAGTGCTTGCGAGAATCTTCCGCCTCCAGGCAGTCTCATTTAGGGATCATTTCGGTTAAGTGGGTTATTTTCTTAACTCACGACGCGGTCGGTTAAATGCCGTCCGCGTTGCCGCCCTTGACCGCGGGGTTTGATCGTCTACACTGCAACATTCTCATGCTTGCAGGAACCGTATGAAATTTTTTGTCGATACCGCCGAAATCAAAGAGATTGTCGCGCTGGCCGAAACCGGCATGGTAGACGGCGTTACTACCAACCCGTCGCTGGTCGCCAAATCGGGGCGCGATTTTTTCGAAGTGCTCAAAGATATTTGCGCGGTGGTTTCCGGCCCGGTCAGCGCGGAGGTGGCGGCCACCGATTATGACGGCATGATAAGGGAAGGCGAGAAGCTGGCGCTGGTGGCGGAAAACGTAGCCATCAAAGTGCCGCTCACCTGGGACGGCCTCAAGGCCTGCCGTTATTTCACCGACCGCGGTACGCTGGTCAATGTGACGCTCTGCTTCTCCGCCGCGCAAGCCTTGCTGGCGGCGAAAGCGGGGGCGACGTTCGTCTCCCCCTTCGTCGGGCGGTTTGACGATATCGGGGCTGACGGCATGCAGCTGATTGAAGATATCTGCCTGATCTATGCTCAATATCCTGCCATCCGCACGGAGGTGCTGGTGGCGTCCGTCCGCTCCGCCCTTCACATCGTGCAGGCGGCGAAGATGGGCGCGCATGTGGCCACCCTGCCGCCGAATGTGCTGCGCTCCCTCATCAACCATCCGCTGACCGATAAGGGTCTGGCTGCTTTTTTAAGCGACTGGCAGAAAACCGGCCAGACCATTGCATGAATGAAAACAGAAGTAACGCCCGGGAAGCGGCGCTGACCGAGCAGCAGGTGCTGGACTACTTGCATGCCCGGCCTGCTTTCCTGCAAAAGCACACCGATCTGCTCCGCTCGATGGTGCCGCCGGAGCGGGATCTGGGCGGCGGGATCGTGGATTTCCAGGCATTCCAGCTGAAAAACCTGCAAGCCAATGCCAAGTCGCTCCAGGGGAAATACGAGGGGCTGGTATCTTTCTGCCGCGACAATCTCTCGGTGCAGGCGCAGGTGCATAAGGCGGTGCTGAAGCTGATCGCCGCCCGGAGCCTGGAGCAATTGCTTGAAGCGCTGACGGTGGATTTCTTAAGCCTGTTCGACCTGGACGTGGTGCGCTTATGCGTCGAGTCGGAAATCGTGCCGGGGTACGATACGTTTTACAGCGAAGATAATTATTCCGGCATCGTCTTCGTGCCGCCGGGAGCGGTGGAATCGGTGACGATGGGGCAGGACGCGGTGCTGGTCGATGATTGCTCGCAAGGGGATATGCCGGAGCTTTCCTTTATCTTCGCGGATTGCGAGGGGCTGGTGGAATCCTGCGCCCTGCTGCCGATGGATTTGCTGGAGATGCCGCGGCATGCGCTGCTCGCCCTCGGCGTGCGCTATAAAGACCGCTTCCATTCCGGGCAGGCGTCCGATCTGCTCTCTTTCCTGGCGGAAGTCACCGGGCACCAGCTTGACCGCTATTTAAGCGATATGGACACAAGCGCATGAGCTTCGGCGTCTGCGACGCGGAAGCTGCGGCGCTCGCGGAGCGCTGGCTGTCCTGGCTGCAAGATGTGCGCGGCATGGCGCTTAAAACAGTGATTTCCTACCGCAGCGATATTACCGCATTCTTCGGCTTCCTGGCTAGGCATACGGGAGGAGAAGTATCGCTGGCGGCGCTCAATGCGCTGGAACTGCGCGATTTTCGCGCTTGGCTTGCTTTCCGTGCGCGGGAGAAGCAGGCAGCTACCTCGACGGCAAGGGCGCTGTCGAGTGTCAAAAGCTTCTACCGTTTCGCGGAAAAAGAGGGGCATGCCAGGAACGCCGCGCTGTTCGCGCTGAAAACGCCCAAACTGCCGAAAGCCTTGCCGAAGGCGCTGCCCGCCAGGCAGTCGTTTCAGGCAATAGCGGAAATCGGGACGCTTCAGGAAGAAGACTGGATCGCCAAGCGCGATACGGCGATATTGATGCTGCTTTACGGCGCAGGCCTTCGCATCGGCGAGGCGTTATCGCTGACACCCGCGCATGTTATGAAAGGGGCGGAAAGCCTGACTGTCACGGGCAAGGGAAGCAAGCAGCGCCATGTGCCGCTGCTGCCCATCGTGGCCAAAGCGGTGGAGGAGTACCGCGAAAGCTGTCCCTATCCGCTGGAGAAAAACGGAGCCTTGTTCTTAGGCGCGCGGGGTGCGCCGCTCGATCCTGCCATTTTCCAAAAACAGCTGCGGGCGCTGCGCGCCTGCCTTGGGCTGCCGGAATCGGCGACGCCGCACGCCTTCCGCCATTCCTTCGCCACCCATCTGCTCAACGAGGGCGCGGACTTGCGGGCGATTCAGGAGCTTTTAGGGCATGCCAGCCTCTCTACCACGCAGCGCTACACCAAAGTCGATCACGAGCGGTTGCTGAAAGCATTTACCGGCGCCCACCCGCGCGCGTGATGCAACCTGCCTTTTCCTTACGCCTCAAAAAAGGGTTCGAGAAAGAGATTCTCCGCGGCTACCCGTGGGTGATGCGCGGGCAATATGTCGAATCTTCCGAGCAGCTGGTGCATGCGCCGGGCGCGCTGGTGGAGCTTCTCTCGGCACGGGGGGAATTCTTAGGCTGCGGCACGTTCAACGCTTCCGCCGTAATTGCGTGCAGGGTATTGACCGGGAAAAAAGAAGCGGTGAACGCCGAATTTTTTGCAGAAAAATTTCGTCGTGCCTTCTCCAGGCGCGAGCGGCTTTATCCGCTCACCTATTTCCGCGCCGTGCACGCGGAAGCGGACGGGCTACCGGGGCTGATCGCCGACCGGTACGGCGAGGTTTGGGTATTGCAGATCACCACCGCCGGGATGGAAGCGCTGCTGCCCGCCCTGCTGGATGCGCTTGACCGGACGGTGGCGCCGGAGGCCGTTTTTCTCAAGAACGACAGCGCCGCGCGCAAGCTCGAAGGGCTGGAACTCTATGCAAAGGCAGTCAAAGGCATAGTGCCGGAGCGCATCGAGGTGCATGAAAACGGCTGCATCTATCTGGCGGATGTGCGCTTAGGCCAGAAAACCGGATGGTATTACGATCAGCGCGACAACCGCGCGCTGGTGGCGTCGTTCAGCGTAGGCAAGACGGTGCTTGATGCTTACGCACATAGCGGCGGATTCGGGCTGCTGGCGGCGAAACACGGTGCGGAAGCGGTGACGATGCTTGACAGCTCCGGGCTGGCGCTTGCGCTCGCAGAGGATGCCGCGCGCATGAATGGAATCCATGCGCAGTGCCGCTTCGTGCAGGGCGATGCGCTGGCGGAGATGCAGCGGGAAGAGGGGTATTTCGATATCGTGCTTGCCGATCCGCCGCCCTTCGTCAAAACCAGGAAAGATGTGGCGGCGGGGATGAAAGCGTATACCAAGGTGGCGCGCATCGCGGCAGGCAGGGTAAGCCGGGGCGGGCTGCTGATGGTTTCCTCCTGCTCGCATCACGCCACCGGGCGGCTGTTCCGGCAGGCGGTGCTGGGGGGCGTGCGGCAAGCGGGGCGGGAGGCGGAAATCCTCTCAGAAACAGGCGCAAGCGCCGACCACCCGCGCCATCCGCTGTTGCCGCAGAGCGAGTATTTGAAAGCAATTTTGTTGCGTCTTAACGGAAGGATGGATATGCCGCTGTAAGGCAATTTACAAGGAGGCTTCAATGATGGAAGAATTCAGGAAGTTCATCGCCCGCGGCAATGTGGTGGATCTTGCTGTCGGCATCATTATGGGCGCGGCATTTACCGCGATTGTCAATTCACTGGTTTCCGATATTATCATGCCGCCGATCGGGCGCTTGATGGGGGACCTCGATTTCTCGAATTATTTCGTCAATCTCTCGAAAGAGCATTATTCTTCGCTCAAAGCCGCGCAGGACGCGGGCGCCGCCACCATCAATTACGGGCTGTTCATCAACCAGGTGATCAAGTTTCTGATTATCTCGATGGCGGTGTTTTTCCTGGTGCG
>CAYMDD010000005.1:0-310 GCA_964389045.1 uncultured Rickettsiales bacterium | reverse complement strand
GCTCGAGGAAATCCGCGATTTGTTAAATAATAAATAACGTTTCTGCACTAGCTTGGAGGTTCAAATACCTCCAAATCAAAAACGTTATGCAGCAGGATAGAGTCCCTTTCTGGCTTGCCGTCAGCGGCACGCTACCCTTTATTTTCTTAAGCCTTGGGGTGACGTTTCAATGGTTTAGCGACTCCACCCAGATGCTGGAGCTGTTGCTGACCTATGCCGCCATCTTCTTTTCATTTTTAGGCGGCGTGCATTGGGGGCTGGCTATTTCGCATTACCGCAGCAATCCTCATATGGCCAATTACATGCTCGC
>CAYMDD010000004.1:0-21184 GCA_964389045.1 uncultured Rickettsiales bacterium | reverse complement strand
GGGTACGACTGGTATTACACCGACCCTGGCCGCACCACGCAAAGCGCTTTAAGCGCGCCCTACGCATGGAAGAACATCGGCTGGTTCTGGAACAATACGCACACCAACCCCGACAGCTCCACCACCGCGTGGACGCCGCAGATGAAGAAAATCTGGTTCATGGAGTACGGCTTCCCGAGCGTAGACTGCGCCGCCAACCAGCCGAACGTGTTTTTCGATCCCGCCAGCACCGGCAGCGCTTTTCCTTATCATTCCAAGGGCAGGGTGGATTTCCGCGCGCAGCGCGCGGCGCTGATGGCCACCCACACGCAATGGGCAGGCTCGAGCATGGTCGAGCGGATGTTTGTGTGGACATGGGACGCGCGGCCTTACCCTTACTGGCCGGACTTAACCTCCGTCTGGTCGGACGGCGCGGCCTGGAAAACCGGCCATTGGGTGCAGGGAAAGCTCGGCATCTCCAGCCTGGCCGCCATCGTGCGGGACATCTGCCTGCGCTCCGGCCTCGAAGATGCGGACATCGATGTGAGCCGCATCACCGATCAAGTGGAAGGCTTCGTGATTACGGGTCAGCAGACGCACCGCGAATCCATTGAGCAATTGCAGCGGGCGTATTTCTTCGATCCCGTGGAATCGGGCGATGTGCTGCGCTTCGTCACGCGCGGACAGGGGGAGCCGATTACGGTTCAAGCGGAGGAAATGGCGCCGCAAACACTGGATAACCGGCGTGAATTGCTCTCCGTCACGCGCGCGCAGGAAGTGGAATTGCCGCGAAGGGTGAGCACCGTATACTTAAACAAGCTTCGGCAATACCAGCTCGCCACGCAGCATGCCGAACGGCAGGCGACGGAAAGCCGCGAGACAGTGACGCTCAACCTTCCCCTGGTTTTCTCCGATCAGGCGGCCAAGATCATCGCGGACGCCACGCTCTACAGCGGCTGGATCGAGCGCAACGCCTACCAATTCCAGCTGCCGGTGAAATACGCCTACCTCGAGCCTACGGACGTGATCGAGGCGCAAGCGAACTTCAGCCTGCACCGCATCCGCATCACCTCCACCGCGTTCAGCGCGCCGGGCATGCTGCGCGTAACGGGGGTGGCCGAAGACGCTTCGGCATATGATTTTTACCACCCGCCCGGCGAAGGCGTAAACGGCGGGCAGGCGCATGCGCCCGTATCCAGTCCGGCAGCATCTTTCCTCGATTTACCCGCATTCCCGGGCGATGCCGCGAGCGATGCCTATCTGCGCGTAGCCGCCTGCGGCACAAGCGCGAACTGGAACGGCGCGGCCATTTACCGCTCCGCCGACGGCGGCGGCGAATACGACCGTGTGACGGATGTCACTACCCCCTCGATCATCGGCAGCAGCTTAAGCGCGCTCAACACCGGCACGACGCATGTGCTGGACGAAACATCGAGCGTCACCGTTTCGCTGATCGGCGAAGGCGAGCTGCAAAGCGCGCCGCTATTTGCGGTGCTAAACGGCGCAAATGCAGTGCTCCTGGGCGACGAGATCCTCCAATTCACCACGGCCACGCTCAACGCGCCCGGCCAATACACGCTCACCGGCCTGCTTCGCGGCAGGCTCGGCACGGAACATGCCGTCTCCACCCATGCGGCAGGCGAGCGCTTTGTGCTCTTGACGCAAGATTTAGGCCGGATCGGCATGCCAACCAGCCTGTTTCATTTAAGCAGACCCTATAAAGCCGTCAGCGTCGGCAGCACGTTGACGGCCACGCCGGCGCAGAATGTCATCTATACGGCCAATGCGCTGAAGCCTTACAGCCCCGTCCACGTCACCGGCGCGCGCGACGGACTGGGCAATCTAAGCATCGCCTGGGTGCGCCGCACGCGCGTGGGCGGCGAATGGAACGACGGGGTGGACGCGCCCTTAAGCGAGGACGGAGAACGCTACGAGGTGGATATCGTCGGCAGCGGCAGCGCGGTGCGCACGATTACCGGCCTGACCGCACCCGCCGCAACCTACTCCGCCGCCGAGCAGGCAGCCGATTTCGGCGCGCCGCAAACTTCTATCTCTATTCGCGTTTACCAACTTTCCGCACTGGCAGGCCGCGGCCATCCGGCAGAGGCAATCATTTAACCAAAAGGATTATTATGGCTACCACCGCACATCTCGGCTTAACGCTGGTCGAATCCGCGCAGGCGCAGAAGGAAGTGACCGTCAACACCGCGCTCACCCGCATCGACGCATTGCTCAATACCGGCGTGAAAGACAAGGATTCGAACGCAGCTCCCGGCTCGCCCGCCGCGGGCGATGTCTACATCGTCGGCTCCAGCCCCACCGGGGCATGGAGCGGGCAGGCATCAAAAGTGGCGTATTTCGAGCAGGTGTGGCGCTTCATTACCCCGCATGAAGGCTTAAGCCTGTGGGTGAACGATGAGGATAAGCTCTATACCTATAACGGCTCCGCCTGGGTGCTGACCCAGCGGGGCGGCAGGCAGGCGGTCTATATCCCCGCCGGTAGTATGCGCCCCTCCTCAAGCGGCGGCTGCGCAAGTCTCGCAATTGTCGCCACCGCAGCCAACCGCCCCGACATCGCCAGCCTCGATTTCGACGCCTCAACGGAAGAATATGCGCAATTCTGCCTCAAAATGCCCAAATCGTGGAATGAGGGTACGTTAAGCGCCATCCTCGAATGGAGCCACGGCAGCGCCACCGGCAGCTATGGCGTGGTGTGGGGCGTGCAGGGATTGGCGGTGAGCGACGCGGACAGCATTAATGCCGCCTACGGCACGCCCGTGGAAGTCACCGATACCGGCGGAGCCGCGGACACGCTCTATAAATCGCCCGAAATCGCCGCCATTACTTTAAGCGGCAGCCCCGCCCAGCACGACACGGTGTTTTTCCGCGTCTACCGCAAGGCTGCGGACGCAGCCGATAGCTTAAGCGCGGATGCCCGGCTGCACGGGCTGACGCTGTTCTACACCTCCGACGCCGCCACGGAAGACTGATATGTCGTCTTCATTTCAGCTCGACCGCAAAATCCCTTTCACCATGCTGCTGACGCTCCTCACCCAGCTATGCCTGCTCATCTCCTGGAGCACTTACCTGGAAGCCAGGGTGAGCACCCTGGAAAGCCGCGCCCAGGGCATCGCCCCGCTTTCGGAAAGCCTGGCCCGCATGGAAGAACGCATCGACACCATCCGGCGGGATATCGGGCAGATACGGGAGAGGCTGGAGAAATGGGAGGAGAGGAAATGATCCTTTAGCTGTTGTGCCAGCCTATTCCTATGCCCTTCCCCGTTTTGGGGAAGGGCGCTTTTTTTGTATCTGGAATTCGGATTGCGTATAATAGCATACAAAAGTGACTGCGAATCATTCGCGCAATAGGTGTTTAGGTGTTGCTGCTTGTCATATTTGAAGTAACAGCGTGCATCAAATATAAGCCTAGAAAAATTAAGTTGTTGTTTTACATTGCTATATTTATGAAAGAAAGAAACTTTTTACATTTCACAGAATTGTAACACACAAAATTAAACGATGTGTTAGATTACAATTATAATTTTAAAAATGGAGCACTAACAATGGCTGACGCACCGGTTTTGAATGATCTGATTGATCTGAAAGCTGCTTTTATGGAACATAAACCAGGCGACAGCATTGGCGATTTAGGCGCCCTGGTTTTTGGGAATAAATATCAGAAAAAATTTGATAAGGCTTCTGGTTTATTTGGATTAGAAGATGGTGAGTACATTGGTGATCTGGGTAACAAATTTAATGTTATCGATGCATTAGGCGAAAGTTCCAAGGAATTAAAAGAGGCTTTTAAAGAAGCTGAAGCTAGCGGTGTTAAGATTGATCTTAGCAGCATTGCGAGAACCGAGGCAAATCTACTTCGCAAGAATTCTCGAGACGTTGGGCGAGTAGTAAATGATGCCCTTAGTACAAACGAAGGAGCAATTAAAGCTCTTCAAAAGGGAGCTGAACAGGCTTCAAATGCTGTGGATGCTGCGGCTGGTGAATTAATGAAAGATATAAAAAAGCTGCCTGCTACTGAGCAAGCAGTAAAGATTACGGAGCTTACTAAAAAGAAAAGTGAGTTTCTTACGCATATCCGAGATGAACTAGGAGAAAGAATTAAAGTTCACACCAAAAATATAACGGAAATTAATGGATTTTTAGCTGAGGCAAAGAGTAACGGCATTGAAATTCCAGTGCGTGGTGTTGCGACAGAGGCGACAGCAATTGCGCAAACGGCAAACAAAGTTGAAGAAGCTGCAGCTGGCGCCACAAAGAAAGGCTTCGGCTTCAAGCGTATTGCAGCGATTGCTTTAGGCGGTACGCTGGCGATGATGGGGTGGAGCAAGGCGTCGAACCCGGATGCAGGCGAGGGCGAAAAAGCTGTCGGCACCGCTATGACCGTCGGCGGCGCAGGCCTTGCCGGCTGGCAGCTGCTCGAAGCCTTCAAAACGGCGGAAAAAGTTGCCACGCGCGCGTAATGAATGTAAAGCTCTTCATTGGTTAAACTGGAATATAGGAGTTTATGGTAATGGTAACTACGACAAATACGGCGACCCCTGACTTCAAAACACTTATGGGCGGCGCAACGGCAACTCCGGTTTCCAAGCCTGCTGCAGAAGCGAAAGCGCCTGCTGCTTCCGAAGTGGGAAGCGCAGACGATGCATTAGCACTTTTAGAAACAGCGATTGCAGGCGGTAATCCTTCCGATATTGCATCGGCAGTCGCCTATCTTAGTAGTTTCCCTGTTTTACCTTCGAATGCGGCTCCAGCCTTGTTGCAGGCAGGCGTCCTGATGACGAACCAGCAGCAAGCAGCACCTACTAATTTCGTGGTAAACACCGCAGAGACCATCAAAGCTGCCGAAGCTGCGGAAGCGCAGCCGGGTGCTAAAGAACCGCAAGCAATCAAAGAAGCGATGGAAACTGGCGTCGTGACCACCGATCATCACAAACATCATCAGCATGGCGGACATCACAAGGGTGAGCATAAGCATATTGAAGCAACGGTAGCGCTGGATGCAAAACCTAATCATGGGCTGGGCCACCATACAAGCAGAGTGGTTGCTTCCCAAGGAGCGGTAATAACGCGATAATTTACTTTTCCCTTTAAAGCAAAAAAGCCTCCGCCTTCACCGGCGGGGGCTTTTTTGTTGTATCTGAAGCCTGAATTCCTATTCCACCCGCACCAGCAAGTGCCGCTTTTTGCCCGCCGTCAGCTTCACTGCGCCTTGGGCGAAGACGGCGGCGCCGATCAGCTCGTTTTCGTCCATCACCTTGCGGTCGTTGATCTTGGCGCCGCCGCCGCGGATCAGGCGCTTGGCCTCCCCGCCGGAATCGGAAAGGCCGCTTAGGCGGAACAGCTCATAGGCGGTCACGCCGCGCCCGATCTCCTCGGCTTTCAGTTTCACTTCCGGCAGTTCGGCGGGGGTGATGCCCTCCTCGAAGGTTTTGCGCGCGGTTTCGGCTGCGCTCCGCGCCGCCCGGTCGCCATGCGCGATGCGCGTAGCTTCGGTGGCGAGCACTTTCTTGGCGTCGTTCAGCTCCGCGCCCTTGAGAGCGCCCAGGCGCTTCACCTCATCCATGGGCAGATCGGTAAACAATTTCAGGAAACGGCCAACATCGGCATCTTCCACGTTGCGCCAGAACTGCCAGTATTCGTAAGGCGAGAGGTAATCCGCGGAAAGCCATACCGCACCATCGGCGGTCTTGCCCATCTTCGCGCCGGCTGCGGTGGCCAGCAGCGGCGTGGTGAGGCCGTAAGCATCCTTGCCGCCGTCCTCATGCAACTGACCTAGGAAATGCGAGGGCGTAAACGCTTTCTCCGATTCCTGGCGAGAATTAATCATCGGCTGCACCTCCAGCACTTTCGCGCCCATCGCCTTATCAAGCGAAAGCGGCTGGAAACGGCTGGCCGCGCTCATGCGCCGCTGCAGGTCGATGCCCATCACGATATTGCCCCATTGGTCGGAGCCGCCGATTTGCAGCGTGCACCCGTACCGCCGGTTCAGCTCCACGAAATCGTATGCCTGGAGCAGCATGTAATTGAATTCGAGGAAGCTTAAGTTCTGCTCGCGCTCCAGCCGCAACTTCACGCTGTCCTGGGTAAGCATGCGGTTGACGGAGAAATGCCTGCCGTAATCACGCAGGAACGCAATATAATTCAACCCATCCAGCCATTCGGCATTATTCACCAAAATCGCATCGCTTGGCCCCGAGCCGAAGCGGATGAATTGGGAGAGCAACGCCTGGATGGAAGCGGTGTTGCGCGCGATATCCTCATCGGTGAGCATTTTGCGCGCCTCGTCTTTCCCGGAAGGATCGCCCACCTTTGTGGTGCCGCCGCCCAACAGCACGATCGGCTTATGCCCGCATTTCTGCAAATGCCTTAAGATCATAATCTGGATAAGGCTGCCGACATGAAGGGAGGGCGCGGTGCAGTCGAAGCCGATATAGGCCGACACGCGCTCACTCGCCAGCTGCCTGTCCAGGCCTTCCGCATCCGTCAGCTGATGGATAAACCCGCGCTCATGCAGCGTGCGGAGGAAATCGGAGTGGTATTTGGTCATATACATATTGTAGTGATGAATTGACTCTATCTTTATCAGGGTATTTCACAATGGCAACGACGTTTGAAAAAACGTTTGTCCAGGCAATCGGCCTGATGTCCGGCACGTCGCTTGATGGGGTGGATGCGGCGCTGATTGAAACCGACGGGGTAAGCGTCCATGCCTTCGGCGAAGCGCTGACGCTGCCGATGCCGCAAGGCCTGCGGCAGGATTTAAATGCGCTAATGCAGGGGCGGGGCGATACGCTCGCGGTTGAGCGCGCGCTGACGCTGCTTCATGCCGAGGCGGTTAAAATGCTCCTCCGGCAAGCCGATATCCCGGCAGAACGCATCGCTGTCATCGGCTTTCACGGCCAGACGATCATGCACCGCCCCGATGAATCTCTCACCTGGCAGCTGGGCAACGGCGCGCTGCTGGCGCAAGTCACCGGCATCGATACCGTATGCGATTTCCGCCGCGCGGATATAGCGGCAGGCGGGCAGGGCGCGCCGCTGGTGCCGCTGTTTCACCAGGCGCTGGTAAAGGATGTGCCGAAACCGGCGGCGTTCCTCAACATCGGCGGCGTGGCGAACGTGACATGGGTGGGCGAGGAATCATTGCTCGCCTTCGACACCGGCCCCGGCAATGCCATGCTCAATGACTGGTGCATGCTCCATACCGGCCAGGCATTCGACGAGGACGGCAAAATAGCGTTAAGCGGACGCGCGGATATGCAGCGCATAGATGCATTTTTGCGTGATGATTACTTTGCCGCCCCGCCGCCCAAATCGCTCGACCGGAACCATTTCTCACTCGAGCCGTTTAAGGCGCTCTCGGTTGCAGGCGGCGCGGCAACGCTGGCGGAATGCATGGCGGCGGCGGTTGAGAAAGCTCAAGGGCATTTCCCGGCGCTTCCCCGTTGCTGGTATGTGTGCGGCGGCGGCAGGCACAACCCGGCCATCATGGCGGCGCTGCGCAGCCGCCTAAATAAAGTGGAGAAAGTAGAAGCGCTCGGCCTGGACGGCGACGCGCTGGAAGCGCAAGCCTTCGCTTATCTCGCGGTGCGGAGCGTAAAGCGCCTGCCGTTCAGCCTGCCTTCGACGACCGGGGCTACTCGCGCGGTAACTGGCGGCGCTTTCTATCCGGCCTCATGCGCCTCCGGTTAGCGATTTCCGCCATCCGCCCGCCCACATAATCCTTCACCACCTCGCTCAAATCCTCCAGCTGGTTACGGTAGTAATGATCCGCGCCGTGGAGCACCGAATATTGAATGGACGTTCCCGTCTGGTGCGAAAGCTTTGCCGCAAGCTTGCCCACCATTTCCTCCGATACGACGTCGTCCTTGTCGCCCATTGTAATCAGGCCGGAGGAGGGGCAGGGCGAGAGAAAGGTGAAATCATAGAGATTAGCAGGCGGCGACACGGCGATGAACCCTTCGATCTCCGGCCTGCGCATGAGCAGCTGCAGCGCAATCCAGGAACCGAAGGAAAACCCCGCCACCCAGCAGCTCGTCATGTCCGGGTTTTGCTGCTGTAGCCAATCGAGCGCGGTGGCGGCATCGCACAGTTCGCCCACGCCGTCGGTGTATTTACCCTGGGACTTGCCCACGCCGCGAAAATTGAAGCGTAAAACCGAAAAGCCCTGCTCCACGAAGCCCTGGTATAGCCGGTAGACTACCTTATTGTTCATCGTACCGCCGTAAAGCGGATGGGGATGCAGCACCAGCATCACCGGCGACCCCGGCGTCTCGCTATGGTGATAGCGGGCTTCCAGGCGCCCTTCCGGACCGTTCAAAATGATTTCGGGCATGGGTGGGCTATGGGCGCTTTACGGTTAAGAATGAAAAAGCAAACGTTGAACATGGCGGTAATCTATATTACCCTATTTCCCAGTCTTTATATTGATTAATACCCTATCAGTTCAAGAGAATTATGCTAAAAAGCATTGCTCACGAGATTGATTCGATCCGTCAGCGCGATCCTGCCGCCCGCTCGCGCATGGAAGTGCTGTTTTGTTACCCTGGGTTGCATGCCTTGTTGTTTCACCGTGCCGCGCATTGGCTATGGTTACGGCATTTTAAGCTAGCTGGCCGGTTCATTGCCATGTTCTCGCGTTTCCTCACCGGCATCGAGATTCACCCCGGGGCAACGATCGGCAAGCGCTTGTTCATCGACCACGGCATGGGGGTCGTCATCGGAGAAACGTCCAGCATCGGCGATGACGTAACGATCTACCACGACGTAACGCTGGGCGGCACCTCGCTTAAAGCAGTAGTGCGGCACCCGCAGATCGGCTCCGGGGTCATTATCGGCGCGGGCGCGCAGCTGCTGGGGCCTATCCGTATCGGCAACAATGCCCGCATCGGCTCGAATGCCGTGGTGATTTCGGATGTTGAGACGGATGCCACCGTCGTCGGCGTGCCTGCCCGCCGGGTGAAGGAAAAGCCGTACGCGGCGGCAACGGATGACCATGGCTTCGCACCCTATGGCACGCCAACGGAGGCGGGCGCCGATCCGGTCGGCCTTTCGCTGATCCTGCTCAACAAAGAAATCTCCACGATTAAGCAGCGTCTCGCCGAGCTGGAAGGCGGCCAGAGAGGCATCGAAGACACGGCCAAGAGCTGGGAGGCGTCATGATCCTAAGCTCAAAGGCACGCTATGCGGTGATGGCGATGGCCGACCTGGCCGCACGCGGGGAGGATAAACCCTTGACGCTTGCCGACCTGGCGGCGAACCAGGCGATTCCGCTGCCGTTTCTGGAACAGATTTTCGGGCGCTTGCGCAAATCCGGCCTGGTATCGTCCGCGCGCGGCCCCGGCGGAGGGTATACGCTGGCGCGTAATGCCAGCTCCATCTCAATCGCCGATATTATTGCCGCCACGGAGGAAAACATCAGCATGACGCGCTGCGATAAGCACGAAACCGGGGGATGCTTGAAAGAAAATACCAGATGCTTAACCCACGACCTATGGGAAGGGCTGGAACGGCACATATACGATTATTTAGCTAAAATCACACTGGATTCTTTCCATATGGAAAAATCAAATGCGTTTTATGCGTTAACATATCCCAAGCAAGATAACCATTTGCATTATGAGTAAATTAATATAACTTTATTGAATGAGCAGCAATACAGACGAAAACATCCCATTATCTTCCACCGCATTACCTTCAACCAACGGACGGTATACTGCGCATATGGAAAATACGACAGAGCACAGCAGGAAGCACAAATTGACGCAACTCGCACAAAGCTTGGCGCAAACCGCCGGGCGCGAGGACATCTCGCCGGAGGACATCGCCGAAGCGCTGAACGATGGATTCGGCTATCGAGCCAGGGGCATATTGCACCATCTCCAGCAGCGCCCCCCTCTGTCTCACGGCGAAGCGCTGGAAAAATTGCGCGAGGCGGCGCAGGCGCTTAAACCCGCCGGCGAGGTGGACGGAGCGCAGATAGCAGAGGTGATCCAGCAGCAGCTGGGCGGCAGATTCGCTGCGGTAAAAGGGGCGCTGGAAGCCAAACTCACTAACGCCGAACCGGTGCATGCACCGCGCTTGCGGATAGATTCCAAACCCCGCCTGATGGGAGGCTGGGGCGGCGACGGGCCGGGGCGCTGATACGCAGAAATAGTAGCTCTTTGGCCAGGCAGCGCATCTACCTCGATTATAACGCCACCGCGCCCCTGCGCCCCCAAGTGCGCGAGCGTATATGCGCGCTTCTGGAAATGCCGCTCAACGCTTCATCCGTCCACAAAACAGGCCGTGAGGCACGGAGAATCCTGGAACAATCCCGGTCGCAGCTGGCAGATATTATCGCAGTGCTGCCGCAGGAGATCGTCTTTACGGCATCCGCTACGGAGGCGAACGCGCTGGCGCTGCGCGGCTTTCCTGAAAAAAGAGTGCTGGTATCTGCAGTAGAGCATCCTTCCGCGCTCAAAGCGCGAGAGGACGCGGAAACCATTCCCGTAGATGCACAAGGGATGCTGAGACTGGATGCGCTCGATGCGATGTTAACAAGTGATTCTCGCCCCGCGCTGGTTTCCGTGATGCTCGCCAACAACGAAACCGGCGCAATCCAGCCAATGGCTGAAATCGCGCATATCGCAAGGCGGTGCGGCGCGCTGCTGCATACCGATGCCGTGCAGGCGCTAGGCCGCATTCCACTGGATACCGGGCTGCTCGATGTCGATCTTCTTACCCTTTCCTCCCACAAGGCGGGCGGCCCGGTGGGCGCCGCAGCGCTGGTGCTGCGCGGGAATGCGGCGCCTAAATCCCTGCTTTCCGGGGGAGGACAGGAATCGGGGCGCAGAGCCGGCACGGAAAACGTCGCCGCCATTGCCGGGTTCGCGCTGGCGGCGGAGCTTTCGCAGGATTTTGCACCGCAGCATCGCCTGCGCGGCTGGCTTGACGTCATGGAAGCGGAGCTGACGGCCTTCGCGCCGGAGGTTAAAGTATTCAGCCGGGATGCCAAGCGCCTGCCGAATACGTCTTGCCTGACCATGCCGGGCGTATCCCAGGAAGTGCAGCTGATGCATTTCGACCTGAGCGGCATTTCTTTAAGTGCCGGTTCCGCATGCACGTCCGGCAAAATCGCTTCCTCGCATGTGCTGGCCGCGATGGGCGCATCCCGGCAGGAAGCCTCAAGCGCCATCCGCATCAGCGGCGGCTGGGCGACCGAAGCGGAAGATGTGCAGGCCGTGGCGAACGCCTGGAAGAGCCTATACGTGCGCCTAAAGAAAGCTGCATAAAATCACGGTTTTATCGGCACCGGAATAGTTGACTGCCAGGGTCAAGAATATTATAGTCGAGGTGAAATTCACCCTTTAAAACCAGCGTGTTTAGCATTATTTATCAAGCTATGACGATGCATTTCCCGATTTATCTTGATTATCAAGCGACTACCCCCACCGATCCGCGGGTGGTGGAGAAGATGCTGCCGTTTTTCACGCTGAAATTCGGCAACCCGCACTCGCGCAGCCACGCTTACGGCTGGGAGGCGGAAGGGGCGGTCGATCTGGCGCGCTCCCAGGTGGCAGGCGTCATCGGCGCGAATGAGAAGGAAGTGGTGTTCACTTCCGGCGCCACCGAGTCGAACAATATCGCCATCAAGGGCGCGGCGCGCTTCAGCAAAGACCGCAGGAATCATATCGTCACCCCAGTGACCGAGCATAAATGCGTGCTCGATTCCTGCCGCCATCTGGAGCAGGAAGGCTTCGAAGTCACCTACCTGCCGGTGCAGAAAAACGGGCTGATCGACTTGAATCAATTGCGCGATGCCATACGCGACACCACGGCGCTGGTGTCGCTCATGGCCGTCAATAATGAGATTGGCGTCATCCAGCCGCTGGAGCAAATCGGCAAGCTTTGCCGCGAAAAAGGCGCTTATTTCCACTGCGATGCGGCGCAGGGCTTCGGCAAGATTCCTCTCGACGTGGAGGCCATGAACATCGACCTGATGAGCATATCGGCGCACAAGATCTACGGCCCCAAGGGCATCGGCGCGCTCTACGTGCGCCGCCGCCCGCGCGTGCGCCTGGAGGCGATCTTCTCCGGCGGCGGGCAGGAGCGGGGCTTCCGCTCAGGCACGCTGCCTACGCCGCTGGTGGTGGGCTTAGGCGAAGCCGCCGCCATCGCCAAGGCGGAAATGGGACAGGACGCGGAAAAGGCGCGCCGGTATTATGACCGCTTCTTGAAAGAAATCGTGGACGGCATGCCGGATGTCTATTTGAACGGCGACCGTGCGCAGCGTTATCCCGGCAACGTCAACGCCAGCTTCGCCTATGTCGAAGGCGAATCCATGATTATGGCGATTAAAGAGCTGGCGGTTTCCTCCGGCTCCGCCTGCACCTCAGCCTCGCTGGAGCCGTCTTACGTCCTGCGCGCGCTCGGTCTTTCGGAAGATCTGGCGCACACCTCCATCCGCTTCGGCTTCGGAAGATTCACCACGGACGATGAAATCGACTATGCCATCAAGCTGGTAAAGGGGAGCGTCGACCGCCTGCGCGAGATGAGTCCCCTGTGGGAAATGGTGCAGGAAGGCGTGGACTTGAGCAAAATTGAGTGGGCGGGGCATTGAAGTATTAATCCTGTGAGCCGCATTCGCGGCTGCACAGGATCTCTTGGAGTGAAGATGGAACGAGCTTATGTATATATATCTATTGAAATTATTGAAAAAAGTAACCCGCATTGGAATGATTTGTATAACCACTTAACGCAAGGAGATCTTGTGCTCGCGCTTTGCGCGCCACAGGATTAAAGATATGGCATACTCAGAACAACTGATCGACCACTACGAAAACCCCCGTAACGTCGGCTCGCTCCCGAAAGACGATGCGCATGTCGGCACCGGCCTGGTCGGAGCGCCCGCCTGCGGCGACGTGATGAAGCTGCAAATCCGCGTGAGCGACGAAGGCATCATCGAAGAAGCGAAGTTCAAAACCTTCGGTTGCGGTTCGGCGATTGCATCGTCCTCGCTTGTCACCGAATGGGTGAAGGGCAAATCCGTCGATGAAGCGATGACGATCAAGAACACGCAGATCGCCGAGCATTTGAGCCTGCCGCCGGTGAAAATCCACTGCTCCGTATTGGCAGAAGACGCGATTAAAGCCGCAATCGCCGATTACAAAGCCAAACGCGAACACAAGGAAGCGGCGTAAGTAACCCGAATGCGCCAAGCTCCGATTGAAATCACCGACGCCGCTGCTGGCCGTATCCAGCACTTAATGGAAAAGCGCGGCAAACCGGCTTACGGCATCAAGGTCGGCGTGCGCACGCGCGGCTGTTCCGGCTTGTCTTACACCATCGAATATGCTGACGAGGCAGGCAAGTTCGATGAGGTGGTGGAGCAAAAAGGCGTGCGCGTGCTGATCGACCCCAAGGCGGTGATGTTCTTAATCGGCACGCAGATGGATTTCGTGGAGGAAAAGCTCAAAAGCGGGTTTACCTTCAAGAACCCCAATGAGAAAGGCCGCTGCGGCTGCGGCGAAAGCTTTCATGTGTAGGCAATGCCGGAGTATTTCGCCTTATTTTCGCTTCTCCCCCGCTTCGACATTGATCTGAAAGCGCTGGAGGAGGCGTATTTCCGCCTTCAGCGACAATACCATCCCGACCGGTTTACCACCAAATCACCCGAAGAGCGCGCGCACGCCATGCGCCAGTCGGTGCTGGTGAACGATGCCTACCGGACGCTCCTTTCCCCGCTCAAGCGCGCGCAGTATATGCTGGCGCGGCAGGGAATACAGACAGATACCGTGAAGCCGTCGCAGCAATTGCTGATGGCGTCGCTCGAAATGCGGGAACGCCTGGAAGAAACTGAGGGAGAAGGCCTTCAATCGCTTGCAAGCGAAAACGCCAGGCTTTATCAAGAAACGGTTGGAAAAATCGCCTCCGCATTTGCGTCGGGTGCAGCTGGTGAAGCCGCGCAGCTGACGCTCAAATTAGGGTACCTTGCCAAGGCGGGCGAAGCCATTATGCAAAAAAACCGTACATAGCCATCATGCACCTGCTGCAAATCCACGAACCGGGCGAAACGCCCGCCCCGCATGAAGGAGAGGGCGCCCCCTCCATCGGCATCGACCTCGGCACCACCCATTCGGCGGCGGCGGTCAGCATTGACGGCAGGCCGGTAATGTTGCGGGATGCGCACGGCAGCGCATTGCTGCCGTCGGCAGTGCATTACTCCGGCAACGGGAAAATCATCGTAGGGGAAGCGGCAAAAAAAGCGCGAAGCGAAGGCAGCCTCGATGCCGTCACCTCGATCAAGCGGTTGATGGGGCGGGGAAAGGAAGACATCGCGCCGGTCCTGGGCGAGATGCCCTATGCCTTCGCCGAAGACAGCGGCATGGCGCGCCTGATGCTGGGGGGTAAGCCGCGCACGCCGGTGGAGATTTCGGCGGAAATACTCAAAACCCTCAAAGCCACCGCCGATGCGGCGCTAGATGCGGACATCAGGCAGGCGGTCATCACCGTCCCCGCCTATTTCGACGACGCCGCCCGCACCGCCACGAAAGACGCCGCGCGGCTCGCAGGGCTGGAAGTGCTGCGTCTGCTCAACGAGCCGACGGCGGCGGCGCTCGCCTACGGGCTGCAGAGCGGCGCGGAAGGCATCTACGCTATCTACGATTTCGGCGGCGGCACCTTCGACATTTCGCTGCTGAAACTTACACAGGGCGTATTCCAGGTGCTCTCCACCGGCGGCGATACGCAGCTGGGCGGCGACGATATCGACCATGCGGTGGCAGAAAGCCTCGCGCCGCGAACGGACAAGCGCGGCGCGGCGCTGCTGGCGCTGGCGCGGCGGCTGAAAGAGGATTTAAGCGAAAGCCATAATGCAAACGTCGAAGGCGTGGAACTGACCCGCGAGCAAATGGACGCGCTGGCATTGCCCTTCATCGAAAAAACGCTGGCCGCCTGCGCGCAGGCGATGGCGGATGCAGACCTGAAAAAAGAAGATATTCAAGGCGTGGTGCTGGTCGGCGGCTCGACGCGCATGCCGTTGGTGCGCAAGAAGGTCGAGGGGTTTTTCGGCAAAACCCCTCTTACCGACATGAACCCCGACGAAATCGTGGCGATGGGAGCGGCCATCCAGGCGGAAGGGCTGACCCAAGGCTCGGATAACCTGCTGCTCGACGTGGTGCCGCTTTCGCTGGGCTTGGAGACGATGGGGGGGCTTACCGAGAAGCTTATCCACCGCAACACGGCGATCCCCACGGAAGCGTCCCAGGAATTCACCACCTGGGCGGACGGGCAGACAGGCATGCAGATCCATGTGCTTCAAGGCGAACGTGAAATGGTGGAGCAGAACCGCTCGCTGGCGCGCTTTGAGCTGAAAGGCATCCCGCCGCTGCCCGCAGGCATCGCGCGCGTCAAGGTCACCTTCCGCGTGGACGCAGACGGGCTGCTGACCGTCGAAGCGCAGGAAGAGCGGACAGGCGAGAGGCAGCAAGTGGAAGTCAAGCCTTCCTACGGCTTACCCGCGGAGGAGATCGAGCGCATGCTGCTGGAAAGCATGCAGCACGCCCGCGAAGATATTGCCGCACGGCTCGCCCGGGAAGCCAAGGTGGAGGCGGAGCGCGCCATTCAAGAGCTGCAATCCGCCATGGCGCAGGACGGAGAACTGCTTAATCCCCAGGAGCGCCGCCTGATCGAACTTCAGATCGGCTACTTGCGCGAAGCCGCCCGCGAGCAGGACCGCGAGCGCATCGACGTGGAAATGCAGCAGCTTGCGCAGACGGCCAACCCATTCGCCGAGCGCCGGATGAACAAGGCGATCGCCACGGCGCTGACGGGTACGCATGTGGATAAGGTTTCTTGAGTTTCCGGATTGGCTTAAGTTGCTAAGATATTTTGTTGCACTATCTGAAATATCTCCTAGAAACCAAGAAACCAGGAAACTAAGGAACCCGCACCATGTCCACCATGACCTTCATCTACCCCGATGGCCGCGAGCAGACCGTGGATGCACCGAACGGCATCTCGGTGCTGGAGATTGCGCATAAGAACGCCGTACCCCTGGAAGGGGCGTGCGAAGGCTCGCTCGCCTGCTCCACTTGCCACGTGATCGTTGACCAGGCGTTTTTCGATAAGCTCGAAGAAGCGAGCGAAGACGAGGAAGACATGCTCGATCTCGCCTTCGGCCTAACGCGCACGTCGCGCTTAGGCTGCCAGATCATCATGTCCGATGGTTTAAGCGGTCTGCGCGTTTCACTGCCCTCGGCCACCCGAAACATGATGGTGGACAAGAAATAATCTCTCACTGATAGACAAGCGCGCCAAGGTTAGGGTAGGGTGGCCTTAAGAGCCTTCTTTCCTCCATGGAGACGCTTTAGTATGAGCCTTATCCGCAAACCGAAAAAACCTGTGGTCGCGGCGCTTGCCGGCATTGCCCTGATCGTCGCCCTGGCGGTGGTGCTGACCGGCTTAGGCAGCGTCGTCAGCCGCCCGATGATCGAAGCGCAGCTCAAAGCGTTGAACGAGCGTGTGGAGCAGGAAGCGCGCGCCGGCGGGGGAGAGGCGAGCTTCACATACGAGAGCGTGGATACGCGCGGGTTTCTTTTCGGCCAATACGCTATCATCCGCAAGCCCACGCTTACCTACTCCACCAGGGACGCTTTCACCAAGCACACCACCACGCTTTCCACCGAGCGCGCCATTGCCAAGGCGGGGAAAATCTCCGGCCTGAACCTCCGCGTGGAAATGCCTGACCCGCTGGTGTTGAGCGGAGACGCTGCCGAGAAAACGCAGATCGTCTTCCCCAGAGCGCCTATTTACACGCTTGCCCGCAAGCCTTCGCCGAATGTCGCGCTTAAGCAGGAGCTGCACCTGCCGCCCCAGTTCACCATCCAGCCGCTCAACGCGCAGGGCGCTCCGCAGGAAGGAAACGCCGTCACTGTCAGCTATGCCGAGAAGCCCGTCATCTCCATGCTTACCCACAATGACGGCGCCATCGAATCGACGCTGCGCATGCAGAACGTGCGGATAGCCAAAGCCGGAGATCCGAACGAACTCACCATCGGCGCCGTCGAATCGCTGCAAAAGCAGATGCTTAAGCCTGACGGCAGGCGCGGTTTCGATATTGCGCTGTCCATGAACGATATCGGCATCAAAGCGGAGCCGTTCGAGAATACGCCGTTTACGCTTAAAATCAGCGCCGAAGGCTCCGCACTGCCCGCAAGCGCAGGCACCCCCGCCGCAATGCAGCCGCGCGATATGGAGCTTAAGCTCCGGGAAATCTCGCTCGGCACGCAACATTTCAACATTAAAGCCACCGGTGCCGTCAATCAAAAGCCCGACGACCCTCTGCCGTACGGCGCGGTGGATGTCGGCGTCGATCATTTCTCCGCGTTTCTGCAGAGTCAGTTCATCAAGCCCGAGTACCGCCCCGCGCTCATCGCCGTCATGACGGCGGTCACCGGCCAGCCCGCGGAAAATGCCGATGCGGTCAATTTCACCGTCAAGCGCGAAAAGCTCGGCACCACCATGATCGGCCAGGTGACGCTGGAACAGCTGATGGCCTACCTGCTGCCGCAGATGATGCAGCCGGGCGCGGTGCAGCCCCCGCCGCCGCAGCCTCAAGCCCCGGCTCCGGGCGCAGCGCCGGTCGCGCCGGTGATACCTTCGCCGCTTGCGCCGCAGTAAGCATATGCCGGCACCGCAACGCGAACCGGCGGAAGTCTTGCCGGAATGGGATCTATCGGCGCTCTATGCCGGCCCCGATGCGCCTGCCATCCACGGCGATATCGAAAATGCCCGCGCCCTTTGCGGCGCGTTCGCCAGGGATTACCAGGGCAGGGTGGAGATGCTCGAAGGCGATGTGCTTGCGCAATCCATCACGCGCTACGAGGAAATCCAGGAAATCCTCGGGCGCCTGGGCAGCTATGCCCAGCTGCTTTACTCCAAATGCATGACGGACGCCAAAACGGCGCAGTTCTACCAGAACACGCAGGAATTGCTCACCGATCTTTCCTCGCAAACCTTGTTCTTCACGCTCTCGCTCAATAAGCTGGACGATGCGGCGCTGGAGCGCAGCCTGAAATCCTCAAAAGCGCTGCAGAAATACGCGCCCTGGCTGCGGGACGTGCGCGCCTACCGCCCCTACCAGCTTGCTGACGACATGGAAAAGCTGCTGCACGAAAAATACGTCTCGGGCAGGGGCGCGTGGACGCGCCTGTTCGACGAAACTATCGCCGCCATGCGCTTTCCTTACGGCAAGGAGAAACTCACCGAGCCGGAAATCCTGAACCTCCTTTCCTCGCGGGATGCTCAGACGCGCAAAAAAGCCGCCAAGGTCATCGGCGAGGTATTCAAGCGGCAGGCGCCGGTTTTCACCCTCATCACCAACACGCTCGCCAAGGACAAGGAAATCGAAGACCGCTGGCGCAAATTCCCCAAGCCCATTTCTTCGCGCAACGTCAGCAACTATATCGAAGACGAGGTAGTGGACGCGCTCATCCACGCCGTGCGCGCGAGCTACCCAAAGCTGTCCCACCGCTATTACAAACTCAAAGCAGGCTGGTTCGGCAAGAAGCAGCTCCCCTATTGGGACAGGAACGCCCCGCTACCCTTCGAGGCGGAGCGCAGCTACAGCTGGAACGGCGCGCAGGAGCTGGTGCTGACCGCGTACCGCAATTTCTCCCCGCGCCTGGCCGAAACGGGGGAGCGTTTCTTTCGAGACGGGTGGATCGACGCCCCTGTGATCGCGGGCAAATCTCCCGGCGCTTTTGCACACCCCACCGTGCCTTCCGCACATCCCTATCTGCTACTCAACTTCCAAGGCAAGACGCGCGACGTGATGACGCTCGCCCATGAGCTTGGGCACGGCGTGCACCAGGTATTTTCCGCACGCCAGGGAGCGCTTCTGGCGGATACCCCGCTCACCCTCGCCGAAACGGCCTCCGTTTTCGGCGAACAGCTCACTTTCCGCGAAATGCTCAAACGCGAGCAGGAACCTCTCGCCCGCAAGGCGCTGATCGCCGGCAAGGTAGAGGACATGCTCAACACCGTCGTGCGCCAGACGGCCTTCTGCCTGTTCGAGATCAAGCTGCACGACGCACGCCGCGGCGGTGAGCTGACGGCAGAGCAGATCGGCGACATCTGGCTGGAAGTGCAGAAAGAAGCCCTGGGCAAAGCATTAAAATTGGACGGCGATTACCGCTATTTCTGGACATACATCCCCCACTTTATCCACTCGCCGTTCTATGTGTATGCCTATGCCTTCGGCGATTGCCTGGTCAATTCACTCTATGCCGTCTACGAGCAGGAAAAAACCGCAGGCAGGGGAGCGGAATTCGAGAAAAAGTATATCGCCATGCTTGAAGCGGGCGGCACGCTACGCCACAAAGAACTCCTCGCCCCCTTCGGCCTGGATGCCACCGACCCGGCATTCTGGCAGAAAGGCCTGAACATCGTTTCCGGGTTTATTGATGAGCTGGAGAAATAGCCCGTTAAGGATAAGTACATGCAAATTACTTACGATCCGCAAACCGATACGATGAATCTGATATTTTGCACGGCGCATATTGCAGAGAGCGATGAGGAAAAGCCAGGCATTATCCTTGATTACGATGCCGGGGGACAGATCGTTTCCATGGAAATTTTGGATGCGTCCAAGCGTATGCCGGATGTCACCCGCGTGGAATTTCAGGTGATGCAGCCGGGGTTAAGCATTTAACACCAGACACCCATTGATAACGCGCGCTATAACGCTCCCCAAAACGGTAGCGGATATGCATGTAATTATACAGTCCATTGTGCTCATCGGCTGAATCCTTTGCACTTTTTGCTGGTTCGATTATAACGCTATGCATATCTTTCCCCAAGTGAAGGTTCCATGACAATGCAAAGCGCAAATATGGTTAAAAAACAAATGCAATTCCGCACCGAAACGGACTCATTCGGGCCGATCGAAGTGGAGGCGGGCAAATATTGGGGCGCGCAGACGCAGCGTTCCTTGCAGAACTTCAAGATTGGCGGGGAAACCATGCCGCTTCCCTTAATCCATGCTTTCGGCGTGCTGAAGCTCGCCGCCGCCAAGGTGAATATGCGCCTGGGCGCGCTGGATAAGGCAGTCGGCGAAAAAATCGTGTCGGCGGCGCAGGAAGTGGCCGACGGCAAGCTGGATGCGCATTTCCCGCTGGTCGTCTGGCAGACCGGCTCCGGCACGCAGACCAACATGAACGTCAACGAAGTCATCTCCAACCGCGCCATCGAGATGACGGGCGGCGAGATGGGCAGCAAAAAGCCCGTCCACCCGAACGACCATGTCAACATGGGGCAGTCGAGCAACGATTCCTTCCCCACCGCCATGCACATCGCCGCCGCGCGCGAAGTCACCGGGCGGCTGATCCCCGCGCTTCAGCACCTGCACCTGGCCTTGAAAGCCAAGCAGGAGGAATTCAAGGACATCGTCAAGATCGGGCGCACCCATTTGCAGGACGCCACGCCGCTGACCTTAGGCCAGGAATTCTCCGGCTACGTCCACCAGATCGCTCACAACATCATGGTATTAAGCGAGAAGGGCGCGCTCTACAGCGTATTCGAGCTGGCGCAGGGCGGCACCGCCGTCGGCACCGGCCTGAATGCCAAGAAAGGCTTCGACGTGGCGTTTGCCGAAGAGGTGGCCGCCATCACCGGCCTGCCGTTTCGCACCGCGCCCAATAAGTTCGCTGCCCTTGCCACCCACGACCCCCTGGTGGACTTATCCGGCGCGCTCAACACCTGCGCGGTAAGCCTCATGAAAATCGCCAACGACATCCGCCTCCTGGGCAGCGGCCCGCGCTGCGGCATCGGCGAGCTTTCCCTGCCTGAAAACGAACCCGGCTCCTCCATCATGCCCGGCAAGGTCAACCCTACCCAGTCGGAAGCGATGACCATGGTATGCGCGCAAGTCATGGGCAACCACATGGCGGTCACCATCGGCGGCGCGAACGGGCATTTCGAGCTGAACGTCTTCAAGCCCGTCATCATCTACAATGTGCTGCAATCCATCCGCCTGTTGAGCGACGCGGCCTTGAGCTTCACCGACAATTGCGTAGTCGGCATCGAAGCTAACCGCGAGCGTATCGAGAAACTCATGAACGAATCGCTGATGCTGGTCACCAGCCTCAATCCGCATATCGGCTACGACAATGCCGCCAAGATCGCCAAGAAAGCGCATAAGGAAGGC
>CAYMDD010000003.1:17197-28599 GCA_964389045.1 uncultured Rickettsiales bacterium | reverse complement strand
CTGCAAAGCGGTTGACTGCACTGGCTCATGAATTGGCATCCGATGGCATATTGTCGGATGCTGGAAAGCTAGCCCATGCAGAGATGCACAAAGCATTGGATAACTTCCAAATAACTGAAAAAGCAAAAATCGAAGCCAAACGCAAAGCTGTCCTCACAGTAGATGGCAAAACTGTCGTTGCCGATTTAAAAGGCAAAAATAAAAGTTTCAACGATTTCTGGGAAGATGCAGACATGGCGGTAATAAATGATGCGTATCGCCGCGCTGCTCGTATTTTTAGTCCGGATATTGCTCGTACCTATACCGATTACCTGGCGTATAAAGTTGCCACGCCAGATGAGTCTGATGATTTTGAAGAGGCTTTAGTAGAAGCAAGGGTATCTATTGCTGCATTAGGCCTTGTTACTGAAGCAGAGAGCTATTTTGATGCCGAAACCAATAAAATTGCGAAGGCTTGGTTAGCCAAGTACGCCAATATGATTAAAAAGCTAACTGATGAACGAAAGGAATCCTACCGACAAGTGATTGAGATGAGTACCGATCCACAGGACATAGATTTGGTCAAGCCAGAAGCTAAATTCGAACCAACTGAAGCGCGCGAAAAAGGACAGGAAACGAAACTTCCTACTTATAAAAACCACCTTTTGTGTGATGAGAATGGAATCTATCCTGCAGAATTAAAAAACTGGGAACAACAAGTTCTTGAGACAGAGGCAAAGCGTGAGGGTTTTAGTTTCTGGTATCGAAATCCATCACAGCCTGGACAATCTTCGTTAGGTATCGCTTATCTTGATGGCAATGAATATAAAATTGTTCGCCCAGATTTCATCTTTTTTGCCACAAGTAGTGATGGAAAAGTAGTTGCGGATATAGTCGATCCTCATGGTACCCACCTTGCCGATGCGCTGCCTAAGTTGCAGGGGCTGGCATTATATGCAGAAAAACACGCGAAGGCCTATCGGCACATTGTTTCTGTAGCCGAGATCAAGAAAGACAAATTGCGTGCTTTAGATTTAAAGAGCGACGATGTGCGCAAGGCTATTGCAAGTGCAGAAAACGCGGCAAATTTATTCACCAGCCCATTAGCCGCCGATTATGAGTAGATATATCATTTCTGAGTATAGATCATGGTAAGTACGTGCACAGCCATTATTTAAGCTTAATTATTTACGTCTTAGACAGCATTGATGGTAGCAACCGGGTAGCAACCGCTATTTTTTGGCAATTGCGATGCTTTTATAACCCTTTGATTTAAATGGTCGGGGCGAGAGGATTTGAACCTCCGACCCCCAGTCCCCCAGACTGGTGCGCTAACCGGGCTGCGCTACGCCCCGACACTGCGATAACCGTCTTTTCATGCGCCCGGTTACCCATTGTTTTCGCGTTCCGGCTGACGCCTTCACGCAAGGGGCTGCGCTACGCCCCGACGTTTCCCTAAAGCCTTTACAGGCCGGAAAGAGCGATGGGAATACACCATTTGCCGCCCAAGCTGAAGCGAAATATGAATTCTCAAAATATTTTAAGGGATTTCCCGAAGCGTGCGGTCAGTGACTTCCGCAACGCGCAAATCAGCTTTGGACTGCTCCAGAATCTGCGCGATGCGGCGGGTCAACCCGCGGAAATTCTCGTTGCAGGCGCGCAAGATCGCATCCATGCGGTTGGCTTCGGCCTCCTCAACTACGCTGTAGGTCTCAGCGGCGAGCACCGCGCCGTCGGCGGTGCGGATCAGTTGGATGCCCGCGCGCAGCTCAATGGCGGGCTGCGCATTCACATTCTCGCCGTAATGCACGGTAAAGCGCTCCAGCGTCACGTTCAGCCGTGCTTCCGCCCGCGCGCCGGTGCGGTTATCGATGAAGGTGAACGCACGGGCTTGCGCCTCCAGCGCGGCGCGCAGCGCGCTTTGCACCAGATCGGGCAAGGCTTCCGCCCAGGCCGCGCCCTCGGCATGGCTGAACGAGCCGTCCGGCTTTTGCACCTGGATGCGCTCGCTATCCAGCCCGAACGCGGCCAGCGGACGTTCAACGGCTACCACAGGGCGGTTACTTTCCGTAAGCCCGGCAGGCGCGGGCGCATCCGGCAGGGCGAGGGTGTAGCGCACCGGCGCGGGCTGGCTTGCGCCGAAGGCGCAGGCGCCGAGCAACGGCAAAAGAAGGATGGATCTCATGGTGCGATTTTCACTCCCTGCTCGTCTTTAGGGTATAACAACCGTGTCGGCTCCTCCTGCATCTGCCGGGCGAGCACGCTTAAGCTCCGCGCCGTCTGCCGCGTTTCCTGGATCAGCGCGCGGACATCCGTCAGCGATTGCCCTACATTGCTCTCCTGCGCTTTGATTAGCGCATCGACGCGCTCGGCAATCGCCTGCAGGCTCTCAGCGCTGGCGGCGGCGCTTTCCAACGTTTTGCCGAGCTTATCGTCCGACATCGCGCCCTCCAGCGCGAGGCTGGCGGCTTGCAGGCTTTTCAAGGTTTCCGCCAGCCCCGCGCTGTTCTCGGCGATGGATGCGGTGATCTGGTCGATATTGCGCAGCGAGCCGCTGAAGGCGGCGATGTTCTCGTCGTTGAAAAGGGCGCCCGCGCGGTCCATCAGATTCTGCGCCTTGTCGATCAGCTCCGGCACACCGGACACCAGCTTGTCCAGATCGGACGCCTCCGAGGCAATGACGGGATATTTCTCCGTTTCGTCGTTCGGCGTCAGCGGCTCGCCCTTACGGCGGCCTGCGCGTAAGTCAATGAACGAAACGCCCGTCAGCCCTTGGGGCTTAAGGCTGGCGATGGTGGAGGTGCTGACCGGTACGCGGCTTTCGATCGCAGCCAGCACCTTGACGCGCAGGTAAGGCTGGGTGTCGAGCGTGATATCCTCCACCTGGCCGACATTGACGCCTAAGAATCGCACCACGCTGCCCTTGGCCAGCCCGTTGACGGCGCCGTCGAAATAAATCAAATAGCGCGTGACTTCCGAGCCGTCGCGGTGCTTGCTCGCCCACATCACGAATCCCACGCCGCTGGCGATCAGCACCAGTGTGAATATGCCCACCAGCAGGTAATTGGCCTTACGCTCCATGCAATGCTTCCGTTGTTGAGGGCGAGTGTCGGCGGCTTGCGCTCACCAGCCGCGCCGCGCGCGGCCCGCCGAAATAGCGCTTGATCCAAGGATGCGTGGATTGCGTCATCGCGTCAAGCGTTCCCATGACAAGCTTTTTATCCACCAGCACCGCCACGCGGTCGCAAATGGTAAAAAGCGTGTCCAGATCGTGCGTAATCATCACCACCGTCAGCCCCAGCGCGTCGCGTAAAGAAAGCAGCAGCCGGTCGAACTCGCTGGCCGCAATCGGGTCGAGGCCTGCCGTCGGCTCATCGAGAAAGAGCAGCGAAGGGTCGAGCGCCAGCGCCCGCGCCAGGCCTGCGCGCTTAACCATGCCGCCCGAAAGCTCGGCGGGAAACTTGGCGTCCGCCAGTTGAGGAAGCCCGCTCATGCGGCGCTTGAGGCTGGCCAGCCCGCGCATCGCCTCTTCCGGCAGCTTCAAATATTCGCGCATCGGCAGCATGATGTTTTCCTGCACCGTCAGCCCGGAAAACAGCGCGCCGCTCTGAAACAATACTCCTGTGTGACGGTGGAGATAATCCTGCTCCTCTTTCGACAGCGCCCCGATTTCCCTGCCTTTAATGCAGATGCGCCCGCCTTGCGGCTGCCTCAAGCCCAAGAGCGCCCGAAGCAGCACGGATTTACCCGACCCCGACCCGCCGACGACGCCAATGATCTCACCTTTAAATACGCTCAAATCCAGCCCGTCATGCACCACGTGGGAACCGAAGCGGTTAATCAGCCCCTTGACCTCGATCACAGGTTTCGCGCCGCTCACAAGCCCAGCTCCGTAAAGACAATCGAGAACAAGGCATCCGCCAGGATCACCAGGAAAATGGCATGCACCACCGAGGAGGTCGTCTCCTTGCCCACCGATTCGGCGGAGGTCGAAACCCGCATGCCGTGGAAACACCCCACCAGCCCGATCAGCAGCCCGAACACGGGCGCCTTAATCATCCCCGCCCAGAAATGGTTGAGCTTGACCGCCTCGTAAAGCCGCTCCAGAAACAAGGTCGGCGTGAGGCCAGTGCGCAGCACCGACATCACCCCCGCCCCCGTCAGGCCGCAGAGATTGGCAAGCATGGTCAAGACCGGCACCATGATGATGAGCGCTATGATCCTGGGCAGCACCAGCACCAGCATCGGCTCCAGCCCCGTCACTTTGAGCGCGTCGATCTCTTCGTTGAGCTTCATCACCCCGATTTCCGCGGCGAATGCGCTGCCCGAGCGGCCTGCGATCATGATGGCCGTCAGGAGCACGCCCATTTCCCGGAGCACCGAAATCGCCACCAAATCGACGGTGTAGATCTGCGCCCCGAAGCGCGCCAGCTGCGCCGATCCTTGATAGGATAGCACGATGGCGATCAGAAAGGAAATCAGCGCGATCAGCGGCGCCGCCGTCACGCCCGTGGCGTAGCCCTGCGCCACGATGGCGCGCAGACGCAGCCGCCCGGGGTGAAACGCAATCCCCGCCAGCCGCACCAGCAGCTCGCCCGCAAACGCCAGCCCGTCCTCCGCCTTATAGATAAAGGCGCTCACCCGCTCGGCATAGGCTTTGGGCACGTTGAGCAGAAAGGAGCTGTCATCTTCCGCCGGCGCTTCTTCTGCATCCATTGCCTGCTTGAGCAGCACCGCATGGTCGGCGCTGAAGCCCCGGTATTCCTTGGGCTGGAGCTGAGTGAGGAAATACGCCCCCGTCGTATCCAGCTTCCCGATGCCGCTGCCGTCCAGCGCCGGCGCCTTGCCGCCTTCCGCCCGGCGAATCAGCGCCAGGCACTCCGCCGCATAAGCAGCTGTCCATTCGCCGGAAGCGGAGGCGACGGAATCGGGGCGAGTGGCAAGGCGTAATTCAGGTTGCATGCGCGCGGCATTCTAGCGATGCGCGCATCAAAAGGGAAGCAGGCGCTATCTTCCTGGCTCCTCTTCCGAAAACTCCGCGTCGATAATGACGGGGCGGGCATGCGCCGCTTCGGCGTGAGCCTCTTTCCGCTCCTGCGGAGGCGGGAATGCCCCCTGCCGCTTCAGCCATTGCACGCGCACATAGGCATAGGCCGAAAACGCCAATCCCAATGCAAGCAGCAGTCCCAGCAGGAGCAGCCCGCCGGTAAACAGCAGGGCAATCACCGCGATGCTGATAGCGGCGGAAACGATGCGGGTCATCATGGCTTTCCTGCTTTTACGCTGCAATACCGAAACACGATTATCCCCCAACCGGCGGAGAGCGCGGAGCCGAGCAGCACGCCGATCTTGGTCTGCGCGTAGAGGCTTGAGTCCGGAAATGCAAGCATACCGATAAAGAGGCTCATGGTAAAGCCGATGCCTGCCAATGTCGCCACACCGTAAATGTGCAGCCACGTCACGCCGTCGGGGAGTTTGGCGATGCGCAAGCGCACCGCCAGCCAGCTGACCCCGAAAATACCGATCTGCTTGCCCGCAAACAGCCCAAGCGCAACGCCGATGGCCAGCGGCGAGGCGATCTCCTCCGCGCGCATGCCGGAGAAATCGACGCCCGCGCTGACGAAGGCGAACAGCGGCAGCACCAGAAACGTCACCCACGGGTGCAGGCCGTGCAATGCTCTCTTTAGCGGGGAGCGCCCCATTTCATTCCGGTGCGGCACCGCCAGCCCGGCGGCAACGCCCGCGAGCGTCGGATGAACGCCGGAGTGAAACAGGCACAGCCACATCGCCGCCCCCACCGCCAGGTAAGCGGGAAGCGCCGTAGCCCCTCTGCGGTTCAATAGCAGCAACATCAGCGCGCAGGCCAGCGTCAGCCCGAGCCGTGGCATGTCCGCGCCGCCGCTATAGAAAAACGCGATGATGAGAATCGCCCCCAGATCATCGAAAATAGCGATAGCCAGCAGAAACGCCTTGACCGCTGGAGGGGCGCGCCGCGCAACGAATGCCAGCAGCCCCAGCGCAAAGGCGATGTCGGTGGCGGACGGCACCGCCCACCCACGCCAATGCTGCGGATGAGCAGCATTGAATCCCCAGAAGATGAAAGAAGGCGCGGCCATGCCGCCCAGCGCTGCCAGTAGCGGCAGCATCGCTTTTTTCGGATGGGAAAGCGCCCCTTGGACGAATTCCAGCTTCAGCTCCAAGCCCACCAGCAGGAAAAAAAACGCCATCGCCAGATCCTTGACCCACGCCTCGAGCGGCTCGGTGACTGCCGAACCGGCCAGGGCGATGCTGACAGGCGCATGGATAAACCCTTGATACCACCCGGAAAGAGCGGAGTTGGCGGCAATCATGGCGCAGGCCGCCGCCAGCAGCATCGCGGCGCTGCCGCCGCGCTCGCCGTGCAATAACTCTCTTACGCGTGAAAATAACCGGATGCCGCCCATCGCCCGATCATAGCGGAAAGCCCGCCGAAGAAAATCAAAACCGGCCAGGCTTAACGAGAATTCATTGCAAGAAATAAGCTTCCGCAGCCGCACGGTTGAGTGTAGGGTGAAAATATTTCGCTGCAGCGGAAAAGGTTAAAAATGCAACAGAATGCAACAAAATGCAACGTTTTCATCCTCTTTCGCAGCGGAAGCGAGGTTTCGCGCCCCTATACTTTAAGTTGTGCACAGCGCATATTTGGCATTGACTTAGCGTAAAAAAAGCGTAAGCATGCATATTGAGTTTTCTCAGGCACTCTTTGCCTAGCGGCCTGCCATTGCGATCCAGGCGGCATACCCTTTGAATAGGGATATGCTTGAAGCGTTGACCAAGAGTGACCGGGCGTTCATGCCCGGATGAAAGAACTCTTGGTAGTAACAACACTTCAATTTTTTTAAGGACTAATAATGGCAAACGGTACCGTAAAATGGTTTAATCCCACCAAAGGCTATGGCTTTGTGCAGCCGGAACAGGGCGGAAGCGATGTATTCGTGCACATCTCCGCCGTAGAGCGCGCAGGCCTCAATTCGCTGAACGAAGGCCAGCGCATCAGCTACGAGCTGGCGACGGAAAAAGGCAAGACCTCGGCGGTCAACATTAAGCTGCTCAACGCCGCTTAAACACTTTAACCAATACGATTCGCGGCAGGCGCTTCACCCCGTTTATTCGGGGGGTTTGGTTGCGCGCGGATTTTTTAAGGAAATTATGGAAAACTTTATGTCGCTGGGTTTGCCCCAGCCGCTGATGCGCGCGCTCGCGCAGATGCAATTTACCACCCCCACCCCCATCCAGGCGCAGGCCATCCCGCCCGCGCTGCAAGGCAAGGATATCCTCGGCTCCGCCCAGACCGGCACCGGCAAAACCGGCGCCTTCGGCATCCCGCTGGTGGCCAAGCTGATGGGCAGCCCCCGCGGCTCCGCTCTCATCCTCACCCCCACCCGTGAACTCGCGGTGCAGGTGATGGACACGCTGGAGCAGTTCCTAGGCAAGGGCAGCCCCATCCGCACCGCTCTCATCATCGGCGGCGAGTCGATGCCTAAGCAGCTGATGCAGCTGCGCGCGCGCCCGCGCCTGATCGTCGGCACGCCTGGCCGCATCAACGACCATCTGGAGCGCGGCTCGATGATGCTGCACGATACCGGCTTCCTAGTGCTCGACGAAACCGACCGCATGCTCGACATGGGCTTCGAAGTGCAGCTGGAGCGGATCGTGAAATACCTGCCGCAGGCGCGCCAGACCTTAATGTTCTCGGCCACCCTGCCGCCTAACATCTTCAAGCTTTCGGGCAAATACTTGAAAGACCCGGTGCGCGTCTCCGTCGGCTCCACGCACACGCCCGTCACCCGCATTGCGCAGGAGACGGTGCACACGACGGACGCGGAGAAATACGGCGTGCTGCTGGAGCAGTTGAAAAGCCGCAGCGGTTCCATCATCGTCTTCGTCAAGACCAAATGGGGCGCGGACAAGCTTGCCACCAAACTCCGCAAGGAGCGCCACTGCGCCGACGCCATCCACGGCGATCTGCACCAGAACAAGCGCGAGCGCGTTATCAGCGCCTTCCGCGACTCGAAATACCGCATCCTGGTTGCAACCGATATCGCCGCCCGCGGCCTGGACATCCCGCATATCGAGCACGTCATCAATTACGATTTGCCGCAATGCCCGGAGGATTACATCCACCGTATCGGGCGCACAGGCCGCGCCGGCGCGGAAGGCCAGGCCGTTAATCTGCTGACCTCGGCGGATAACTTGAAATGGAAGGCCATCCACCGGCTGATGCACCCGGAGGAGAAGGAAGAGCGCCGCCCGCCGCATAATGGCCAAGGCCGCAGCGGCGGAAACCGGAAAGAAGGCGTAAATCCGCGCCGCAGGCGCTTCCGTGGGCCACGCGGCGTCGCCGGCGCGCCGAGAGCCGCTGCTTAACACTCGTCATCCCCGCCTAAAGCGGGGATGACAATACCTAAACTTAAGAATACCTAAGCGGCCTTGTTGCCGGGCATGCCGCCCAGCGCTTTTTTCTTCAAGGCATCCATTTCCGCAGCCAGATCCTTGGCTTGCTTATCGCTTAAATACTTCTTGGCTTTCTCGAAAATCTCGCCCTCTTCCTCTTCCACATGGTGCTCAACGGCATGCTTGAATTCGCCGAATTGCTCCATCCATTCCTCGCTGGCGATATCCAGGCTTTCCAGCTTGGCGAGGTATTCGCGGATTTCGTCATGCTCCTCATCGGCATGCTCCATCTTCTCCTCCACCTGCTTGCTGCGGGTGGCGTTTTCCACCGCCTTGTAAAAGGTGGCTTCCTCCGTGTCGGCGTGCAGGGCAAGCTCCTGCTTGATCTGCGCGAACAGCTTCTGGCGGTTGGCCGGGTTCTTGTCGGCAAGCAGCTGTTCCATTAAATCGGCCACCAGGCGGTGGTCTTTTTTGAGGTAATTATAAATATCCATAACTTCTGCCTTTTTGATTTTTGGTGTTGCACTAGCCTTGTTTTTATAGTGCCAAACACAATCAATGAAAAATTCTCTGCATAGCCCGAAAGGCTAAATTTTCCATCAATGCAAAAGGTTATTGAGAATCATTCGCGTTTAACATGAGGGGCTGGATTTGCCTCATCGGATGCCAGCGCGCACACTCCTTGCGTATCGCCCAGCTCGATTTGCAGCGTGGCATGCCCGATGCCGAACCGCTCGCCGAGATCATGCGCGAGCCGCGCGACAAACGCATCGCCCGGATGCCCGTCCGGCATCAGCAGATGCGCCGAGAGGGCAGTTTCGGTGGTGCTCATCGCCCAGACATGCAGATCGTGCACCTCGCGCACGCCTTCGCTTCCGTTTAAGTAAGCCCTCACCTCATCCAGCTCGATCCGTGCGGGCACGGCATGAAGCGCCAAGCGCAGCGCATCCTTCAGCATCCCCCACATGCCGATCACGATCAGCGCGCTCACCGCAATGCTCGTCAGCGGGTCGATCCAGGCGTACCCGGTGAGGAGAATCAGCACCCCTGCCATCGCCACGCCGAGCGAAACGGCGGCGTCGGCGGCCATGTGCAGGTACGCGCCGCGAATATTCAAATCTTGACAGCTGTCTTTCGACAGCAGCAGCGCCGTCGCGCCGTTCACAGCCGCCCCCGCGAGCGCCACGGCAATAACCGCGCCGCCCGCAACCGCGGGAGGCTCATTAAACCGCAGCAGCGCTTCCCAGACAATCGCCCCTGTCACCCCCAGCAGCAGCACGGCATTGGCCAGGGCTGCCAAGATAGAGCTGCTCTGCAAGCCGTAAGTGTAGCGCGCGCAAGGCGGCCTGCGCCTGGCTAAAAGCGCAGCCCCCCACGCCAGCGCCAGCCCCATCACGTCGCCCGCGTTATGGCCGGCATCGGCCAACAGCGCCAGCGAGTCGAACGCCATGCCGCAGGCGATTTCGACGATAACGAAGCCCGCATTGAGCGCCATGCCCCAGCCAAGCGCGCGGGCATGGGTGCTGGGCGAATAGTGGTGAGAATGCATAAGCTACCGCTTAGTATACTTTAAGAATATAAGCGATCTTCCTTTGCCTGCTGAAGCACGAAGAAAATCGTCTCCACGATGCGGTCTTCCGAGAGCGTCGATTTCACTAGCGCGGCCTGTACGCGGTGTTTCGTCTCCTCCGCGGTGTCGCTGGCGGAAA
Organism: uncultured Rickettsiales bacterium; assembly: GCA_964389045.1. Taxonomy (GTDB): domain Bacteria; phylum Pseudomonadota; class Alphaproteobacteria; order Rickettsiales; family SXRF01; genus CAYMDD01. The sequence continues at coordinate 18,478 of CAYMDD010000003.1, read as the reverse complement.
GAATCAGCACCGGCGGGCACGCCGCGCCGCAAAGCTGCTGTAAATAGTCAAGCAGCGCAAGGCCGGAGCCGTCCGGCATGGCGATATCCAGGATCACCAGGTCGAACCGCCGCATCTTCAGCAGCGCCTCCGCCTGGCGGATGGTGGTGGCGGTGACGACCTCCGCCTTCCCGTGCAGCATGGTGGCAACCACGTTGCTCAAATCCGCATCGTCTTCGACATGGAGGATGATCGGCGGCGCGTCCTCCTTGCCCATGGCCTGCCGCAGCGCGTGCATCAGCCGTGTCTGGTCGATGGGCTTGGGCAGCCAGTCGACGATGGAAGCGCCGTCCCCGTTCAGCTGGCGTCTGCCTTCCTCGGCGCGGCCTGAAACCACCACGATAGGCAGCGCGCGCGTAGCGGCATCCGCGCGCAGTTCCCGGATCAACTCGATGCCGTCAGAATCCGGCAGGGAAAGATCGAGCGTCATCGCCGCATAGCTGCGCTCTTTAAGCGCCGTGCGGGCTTGCGCGGCGGAAAAGACGATATCGGCGAAAAAGCCCGCGCCTTTAAGCAGCATGGAAAGGAGCGATGCGACGTCGGCGTCGTCCTCGCACACGAGGATGCGCTTCCGCAGCGCGTCCATCTCGGGCTGGATGTCGGCGGGCTTGGTCTCGAGCTTGACCAGCTCGATGAAAAAAACGGTGCCTTTCCCCTCTTCCGTCTCGAAGCCGATCGCCCCATGCATGGCCTCCACCAGCCGCTTGGTGATGCTCAACCCCAGCCCCGTCCCCGCCACGCTGCGGGTGACGGACGCATCGGCCTGCGCGAATTTGCCGAAAATGCGCGAGCGGAACGACTCGGGAATCCCCGGGCCATGATCCCTGACTGAAATGCGCACATGCCCGTCGATGGCTTCGGCACGGAGTTCGACCTGCCCGCCTTCCGGCGAGAATTTGCACGCGTTGGAAATGAGGTTGGCCATCACCTGCATGAGCCGGTCGGCATCGGCGCTGACCAGCATCCCTTCTTCAACCGGATTCAGCGAGAACCGCACGCGGAATTTCTCCGCATAGGCGCGGTTGGCTTCCACCGCCTGATTCAAGAAAACGCCCACATCCACGGCGGCCAGGCGGATGTCCATCTTACCCGATTCAATCTTCTCAATGTCCAGGATGTCGTTAATGATGCGCACCAGCCGCTCGCTGTTTTTATGCGCGATGTCGATCAGTTGCTTGGCTTTACTAGGCAACTCGCCCAAGGCGCCGGATGCCATCAGACCCAGCGAGCCGCGGATGGAGG
>CAYMDD010000003.1:0-17187 GCA_964389045.1 uncultured Rickettsiales bacterium | reverse complement strand
GGCGTGCGCAGCTCATGGCTTACCACGGAGATGAATTCGCTCTTGATGTTCTCCATCTCCTTGCGGGCGGTGATATCCTGCATGATGCCGACATACCCTTGCAGCTCACCGCGCTGATCCTTCAGCGGGGCGAGCGTGAGGCTGACCGGAAAACGCTCTCCGCTTTTGCGGATGCAGATACATTCGTATTCGTCCACATCCTTCAGTTCCAGCGGGGCGGTAAACGCTTCAAGCCCGCGTACGCTCCGCCCAAGCTCTTTGCGCATCGACTTGGCGCGGCGCTCCGCTTCCGTAAAATCATGGAACAGCGCGGGCGTCTCCTTGCCCACCGTCTCGGAGGCGGAATAGCCCAGGATCGTTTCCGCAGCGCGGTTGAAGAGCGTAATCACGCCGTGTTTGTCCGTAGCGATGATTGAATGGTGGCCGGTATTCATCACCGCCTGCATCAGCATATATTGCTGGAGGAACGCCTGCTCCGCCTCCCTGCGCTTGGCGCCCTGCACCCCCACCAGCGCCACGGCGGCGCACATCAGCAAGCCATAGAGGCCGAACTGCGCGAAAGCGAAGGATTCCCCTTCGCGCATCTCGGCGGCGTCAGCATGGATGCGCCGGAAAAGCAGGCTGTCTTCACTCTCCGTGATGGCCGTTACCTGCGCGCGAATATTATCCATCATCCGCTTGCCTGTCTTGGGATCGATCGAGATAGGCGCGCCCTTCGCCCGGTCGTCGATGGTGACAGCGAGGTAATTTAAGAATTCGTCGATGGAGATGCCGAGCGCATCCATCCGGTCGCGCTCGCGCGCATTGTCCGCCGTCAGCTCGCGCAAATGCTCAAGCTCCTGGCGCACGGAATATCTCTGCGAGATGCTGCCGTCGTTCTCCTGGCCGGGGGGAGCGTCCTGCAGGGCGAAGCGGTAAGGGCTTAAGAATTCCTCATCGCCGGTGATGAGAAAACCCCGCTGGCCGAGCTGCGCGTCTTTGAGCTTGGTAAACAGCCCCTGGATGTGGCGCGTGATATGGTAGCTGTGCATCACGCGGTTGCGTGCATGCTGGATGCGCGTATCCTGGTTATAGAAGGTCAGCGCGGTGAGCGCCGTAAATACCAGCACGATCAGCGCAGCGATGGCGACCGCCAGGTAGACGCGCCGCTCCTTGACGAACGAATGCGCTACGGCTCTCCAACGCGGCAGGGAAACGGCAAAAGGTAATGTCATGGTCTTTTAGAGCAAATGCGCCTTAAAAAGCGTAACCGATAATTATTAATTAATGATTGAATAGTAGAGTTCTCTTAACAATTAACGGTGGCACGCGGAAGAACGGCATGACAGGCAAGCTTAAACGTATTTTGTGCATCGACGACGAAGAAGACATCTTGGCGGTCGCGCAAATCACGCTGGAAACGATCGGCAACCTGGAGATCGTCACCTGCAACCGTGGCGCGGATGCCGTGCGGATGGCCGCTCTCCCTCACCCCGACCTGGTTTTGCTCGACATCATGATGCCGGAGATGGACGGCCCCGCCACCTTCCAGGCGTTGCAGAAAAATCATGCCACCGCCTCCATCCCGGTGATTTTCATGACGGCGCGGGTGCAGCCTTCGGAAGTCCGCCAGTATCTCTCCCTCGGCGGCGCGGGCGTCATCGCCAAGCCGTTCGACCCGGTGACGCTCAACAACGACATCCGGGAAATCTGGGATAAGCTTTAGATTTCGGGGTAGCGCTGCGCCACCGCCTCGGCGATCCGCGCATTCTCGGCTTGCGCTTCCTCCTCGTGCCGCTTTACGGCGCCTCCATCGTCCCGCTCCGCCGCGCGGTAGAGCTGTTCCAACACCGCCGACAAGCGTTTGAATCCCATTGAGCCGCAGCCGCCGCGCAGGCGGTGCGCGATCATGCGGATTTCGTCCTTGTCCTGTGGGTACTCAAGCGCGTTTAGCTTCGCCATCGTCTCGGCAACATTGCGGCGGTGCTGCTTAAGCAGCGTCACCACCGCCTCGCGCCCGATCTGCGCCTGGAGCTTCTCGATCGTCTCGAATTCGCTATCCATCAGGAATACGCCTGATGCCGGTTGCCGCCCGCGCTTTGCGCTTTTTTCAGCAGTCCGTACGCTTCCGCCAGTAAATCGGCGCGGCTTCTTTCCCAGCCCTTCATGGAGATCGTGGCAATGCTCGCCGTAACATGCGCCCCGGCGGCGGAAAACCCGTGGGGGATATCGAGCGCCGCCACCGCCTCGCGCAAGCGGCTGCTTAAGCGCTCCGCCTCGCCCGCGCCTGCGTGCGGATGCAGCACGGCGAAGCGCGCACCCCCCAGTGTAAACGGGGAATCGCCAAGTGCCGCGGGTGCGCCGCTCAACGCGCGGGCAATGCGCTTTAAGGCATTTTCCGACTCTTGCCTGCCATAGCGCGACATGAACGCCTCCCACGCGTCAATGGCAATCACCGCCAGCACCCCTTCGCGGAGTTTGAGCGCCCGCTCCAGCGCTTCCAGCAAAGCGGCCTCGCCGAACCACCCCGTCAGCGGATCGGTGGAAAGCGAGGATACGGGTGCGTCTTTTCGGCCTGAGCGCAGCTCCTCCTCGCGCAGGCGGCGGCGGTCCAGTTCGCATTTCAAGCGGTGCGCCGAACGGACGCGCGCCAGCAGCTCTTCCGGGCGTATCGGCTTGATCATGTAATCGGTCGCCCCGGCCAGGAAGGCTTTTTTCAAATGCTCCACATCGTCGAGCGTCGTTACCATCAGCACCGGCACATCTGCGAACCGGGCGTCGCGCTTGATGCGGGCGCAAGCCTCGATGCCGTCCATTTCCGGCATCATGATATCCATCAGGATCACGTTGGGCGAGAGCGCCGCCTTGTGGGAAGCGCCGATCCCCAGCCACTCGAAGGCCTGCTTCGGCCCAGCGGCGGCGCGCACGTCCGTAAAGCCAGCCTGCTTGAGCAAAATGGCGCTTAAATCGCGGATGGTGGGGTCGTCGTCTACGATCAGGATGGACATGGCCTTAAAAATTCCTCCACAGCGCGATGAAAACGGTGTTGCCCCCGCCGGTATTGCGCCCGGCGATATCCGTGGACGCACCCGCCTGCACGGAAAAATCATACGGTACGTCGATTACCCCGGAAAGCGAAAGCGTCGAAAGATCGTAATCCGGCCCGCTCGGCGTGACAAACGCGGTCGTGGAAGCATTGCCAAGGCCGATGGTGTTGAAGGACTGCGCCAGCAGCATATACCCTTCTTTGGGTTTTAAGCCCACGGTCGCATCGGCGCGGATTTCATCCGCCGGTCCCTCGAACCGCTTGCGGTAGGCGCCTTGCAGATCGGCGAAATAGGCAAGCTCCTCCACCGTCCCGCTATGCCCGTACAGCGCGCGCAGCTCCAGGTCGATCTGCCCGTACCCCAGCGCCGGGTTGCGCCTTTCGTCGTAGCCGCCCGGCACGCTCACCAGCTGCTGGATGGAAAACACATCCCCCTCCCCCTCCCACAGCCGCTCGCGCAGGAAAAAGCTCGTATCGGCCAGACCGCTGGTTCGCCCGCCCGCGCTGCCGCCCCGCGCCTCGATCCATTGGTAAGAGGTCTGCACGCCTGCCGTCCAGGCCGGAGCAAGCCCGTACTCCGCGTAGATTTCGGCGGAGGTTTTATGGTAGCTCCCCGTCTTCCGCCCCCTGTCGCGGTTTTCATCAAAAAACGCGTTGGTCTTATAATGCCTGAGCGTGGTGATGACCTGCCCCTTGCCTTTCGGCTGCACCCACGCGCCTGCATAGGCAGACGAAGCGCATGCAATGAACAATGCTGCAATCCGGTATGCTCGCATAGATCTATAGCCTCCCTTCCATGACCGGGAAAAATAACGCCGCCCCGCCCAGCCAGCCCAGCGCCAGCAGCGCGGTGGCCGCCCGGGCGCGCCCACGCGCAATCAGCGCCTGCGCCGCCATCCAGGCGGGCACGGCCAGCAGCACGATGAGCACGCCCGGATGATCGGGGAAAAGAATCTCCGTCGCCGCAAAAGCGGCAATCATGGGCGCCAGGGCGGTCATCAGCAGCGGCACAGCCACCAGCCGCTCCGCCCGAAACAGAAACGGCGCGGCAACGGCCAGCGGAAACGCGCATACTCCCGCCAGCAACAGCAGCGGGAACATTGCCTGCCTGTCATGATCCCCCAAGGGAAAGCGCATAAGACCGCCCCTTTCAACCCCCATCATCTGCAACGCCCCGAAGGGAATGCCGGGGAAGAAATGATGCACGTAGACAAAGCTCAACAGGATAGCCACGGCAGGAAACAGCATCACCAGCCAGAACGCGCCGGGGCTTGCCCGCAGCATCGGCACCGGCGCGAGCAGCGCCAGAAACGGCACGCTGGCCAGGATCACGAACAGCAGCCGCGCATCGAACGCGGTCGCAAGCGCCAGGCAGAACGCGGCGTTCAGCAACGCGCGCACATCGCCGTAGCGCATCAATGACTGGAAGGAAAAGCCGAGTAGAAGATAGATCACCAGCATCGGCCAGCGGAAGCCGCTTTGCGTAAACGTCCACACCACCAGCGGATGCAGCGCAAGCAACCCTGCCGCAAGCGAATGCCACAGGCGCGTCATGCCGCCGCCCCTTGCGCCGCGGCCAATTCCCTGGCGCTTAAGGCGCTGATGCCGTGCTCGGTCTTCTCCCAGTAAAAGGGGTTGCGGAGCAGCTGCCACAAGCCTTTATACGCCGCCACCGAAAGCAGTACCCAGTAGAAAAATACGCTTAAGCCCACCGGCACCAGATGGTAAAGACCGCGTTTCAGCGGCGCGAGCAGGAACAGATAAATGAACGCCGCGTTGCCGATCAGCAGATTCGCCAGGCTCATATAGAACACCGCTGGCGGAAACACCGCGCTGAAGCTCGCCTCCGGCACGGTGAACCAGGCGATGTACATGCCCCAGAAAATCGGGTTCATCAGCGCCGAGAGCACCGTGCCGCCGATGAAAAACTGAAAGCCGAAAAACCCCACAGGCCCAAGCGAGCGGTACAGCCGCACAGGATGGCGCATATGCACCAGCCAGGTCTGCATGTAGCCTTTGAGCCAGCGCGAACGCTGGCGTATCCAATTAGGGATGGCGCAGTTGGCTTCCTCATAGGTGGTGGAATCGACAATCCCCACCCGGCAGCCCTTCTGCGTAATGCGGATGCCAAGGTCGGCATCCTCCGTGACGTTATACGGATCCCACGCGCGCAAATCGCGCAGCGCCGCCGTTTTAAAATGGTTTGACGTGCCGCCCAGAGGAATCGGCACTCTCAAGCGCTCAAGGCCGGGGAGCATTAGATCGAACCACAGGGAATAGTCGAGCGTGAACATCTTGGTCAGCCAGTTTTCTTCGGCATTGAAGTAGTTGAGCCGCGCCTGGATGCAGACCGTATTCTCAGGCGCGCGCCGGAACGCCAGCAGCGTTTTCTTCAGCTGATCCGGCTCCGGCTTGTCCTCGGCGTCGTAGATGACCAGATACTCTCCCCGCGCGAAGCGCAGCGCGTAATTGCAGGCCTTGGGCTTGGTCTGGGGCTGGGAGGGCGGCACGCGGATGATCTCGAAAATGCTCGGCAGGTCGAGCGCCCGCGCCGCCTCGATCGTCTCCAGGTCGCTTGCCTCCAGCACCAGCTTAATATCAAGCTTGGCCAGCGGGTAATCGAGCTTTTTTAATGCAGCCACCAGGATCGGCAGCACATGCGCATCCCGGAACATCGGCACCAAGATAGTGTAAACCGGCAGCGTGGTATCGTCCATTTCCTGAAGCTGCGCGGGAATGAACGGCGCCTCCGCATCCTCCCTGCCGCCCATCCACACCAGCAGCGTCTTGAACAGAAAATTGCCCAGAAAAAAAACGCCCATGAACAGGTTTAGCGCAATGATCGTGAACGCAGGCGCGTTCACCACACCGACAACGATAATGCAGAAAATTGCCGCGATCATTTGCAGCTGCGGCAAGGTGAACGTCGGCTTGGCCGAGCTGATGGGGTCCGCCTCCGCCAGCGCCTCTACCGCCACGGCGGTAAACGCCTCCTCGAACGCCTGCTGCAAGGCCCAGTGCAAGTCAAGCCGCGTGGTCAGCGTAAGCGCCACATCGCGCCCGAACATCGCCTGCGCCTGCAGCAGCGTCTCCGGCCCCGGCTCTACCACCGCGGCGGTGACCACGCCGTTTTCCGCGCGCCAGGGAATGATCTGCGCCGACAGATACGCATCGATCTTCCCCTGCTCCAGCAGGCTGCTATCGGGCGGATGCTGCAGCAGGTCGATGACGGGAATGCCGTAGAGCTTCGAGAATGCATCCGCCACCGCGCCGGGCTTTACGAATCCCTTGGCCGCCAGAATATCGGCAATCGGCGCCGCCCAGCGCCGCTGCAGCTCCAACGCCGCATCCAGCTGCGCAAGCGTAATCGCGCCGTATTCCAGCAGAATATCGCCGATGCGGTTATCCATAACCCTTCGTCCGGTTGCATGGATGCCCAGAGGTAGCAATGAAAAGTTGAGATTTGATTAAGGTTTTGGAAGCTGCACCGCCGCCCTGCCGTAGCGGTCCTGGAAGCGGACGATGTCGTCCTCGCCGAGATAGGCGCCGGATTGCACCTCGATGATCTCCAGATCGATCTTCCCCGGATTTTCGATGCTGTGCACCGCTCCGCACGGCACATAGAAGGACTGGTTTTCCGTCACCAGCCGCGTCACGTCGTCGCTGGTCATCCGCCCTGCGCCCGAAACCACAATCCAATGCTCGGCGCGGTGGTGGTGCATCTGGAGTGACAGTTTCTGGCCGGGCTTGACCGTCAGGCGCTTGACCTGGAACCGCTCGCCCGCGTGCAGGCTCTCGTAGCTGCCCCACGGGCGGAACACGCGCGCGTTCTCCCGCACCAGCTCCGGCCTCTGCTCCTTCATCTGCGCCACCAGGGGCTTTAAGCTTTGCGCCTTGTCCTTGGCCGCCACCATCACCGCATCCTTGGTGGCGATCACCACCAGATTCTCCACGCCGAGGGTGGCTACCGCCGCGCCGGACTCGGAGCGCACGTAACAATCGCGGCTGTCCTCTAAGTAGCATTCGCCGAAGGTCACATTGCCGTCGGCGTTTTTCGGCGCGATGTTCCACAGCATGTCCCACGCGCCCGTATCGCTCCACCCGCACTCCAGCGGCACCACGGCGGCGGACTGCGTTTTCTCCATCAGCGCATAATCGATGGAGATGTCGTCCGTGGCGCGGAACGCCGCTTCGCCCAGTCGCAGGAAATCCAGATCCTGCACGCTTTCGGCCAGCGCACGCTCACAATGGGCAAGCAGCGCCGGTTGCCACGCGGCCAGCTCTTTCAGCAGCAGACCCACCGGAAACACGAACATGCCGCTGTTCCACACATAACCGCCCGTGGCCAGCAAGCGCTTGGCCGTCTCGGCATCGGGCTTTTCCACGAACGCGTCGATGGCGTAAGCCTGCTTGCCTTTGCCAATGGGAGCGCCGAGCCGGATGTATCCGTAGCCTGTCTCCGCCCTGTGCGGCGTGATGCCGAACGTTACAAGATAGCCCTTCTCCGCCGCCTGCGCCGCTTGCGAAACGCCGCTTAAGAACGCTTCGCGGTCGCCGATCACGTGGTCGGTCGGTAGTACCAGCATCAGCGCGTCGCCGTAGCGCGCGCGGAGATGAAGCGCCGCCACGGCAATCGCCGCCGCCGTATTGCGCGTCACCGGCTCGATCAGGATATCGGGCGCCGAAAACCCGCACGCATGCATCTGCTCGGCCAGCAGAAAGCGGTGATCGGCATTTCCGATCATCACCGGCGCATGGAAGGTTTGCGTGTCCAGCACCCGCCGGATCGTCTCCTCGATCAGCGGCACGCGCGGATCGACCAACCCTAGGAATTGCTTAGGCCGCGCATCGCGCGACAGCGGCCACAACCGCGTCCCCGACCCGCCGGAAAGAATGACCGGCACCAGCTTGCGGTGAGATGGCATGATGATTCCCTTGGCTGCATTTGTTAAAGAAAATACAACCTTACCAATGAAGGGTTAATTTTTGGTCGATAAAACGCTTCGTATTTTCATCACCTGCGATTTTAACCGCAGCTGCGCCTTTAAAAAACCGGCGTTTCGTGATGGATAGTCCGAAGATTGCAAGCGTTGCCGCGCCTGCAATTCCCGATATGCGCGTCTACAGTAAACCCTCGCCGCGCACCGCCGCTTCGATTTTGGCGACGTCGATTTTTTGCATACCCAACATCGCCTCGAACGCGCGCTTCGCCGCATCCCCGCCCTTAGCCATCGCTTGCGTCAGCACGCGCGGCGTGATCTGCCACGACAGCCCCCATTTGTCCTTGCACCAGCCGCATTCGCTCTCCGCGCCGCCGTTGCCGACGATCGCGTTCCAGTAACGGTCGGTTTCCTCTTGGGTTTCGGTGGCGATCTGAAAGGAAAACGCCTCGCTGTGCTTGAACATATCGCCGCCGTTCAGGCCGATGCACGGCACGCCGCACACCGTGAACTCAACGGTCAGAACGTCGCCCGCCTTGCCGCCGGAAAAATCGGACGGCGCCCGGCGCACCGCGCCGACCGCGCTATCGGGAAAAACCCGGGCATAGAAACGCGCCGCCTCTTCCGCGTCATGATTGTACCATAGACAAAGGGTGTTCTTGTTCATCGTTACTCCTCTCGCTCTTTATTCCAACGATGTAGACCAACAATATTATTGTTCGAACAAATGGCGGACAGGGGGGGATTCGAACCCCCGATACGGGTTCGCCGTATACACACTTTCCAGGCGTGCGCCTTAAACCGCTCGGCCACCTGTCCGCATTCCAAACGCACTCGTCTCTGCGCGAGTGGTTTACCTTTTATTGGGGCGGCTTGCTTTAAGCAAGCCTATGGCACTCGGCCACCTGTCCGCAAATAATCAAAAGGGGATTGCCCTTATATCGCGCCTTTTATCAAATCGCACGCGAATTTTAAACCCGCTCCGAAAGCCAGATGGCCAGCCGCGTCTGCGCCTTCACGGCGGCAGTGAGCGCGGCATAAAATGGCGAATCTTCCGCGCCGTGCGCGAGCGCGGTGTCGTGGTGGTGCATCTCGTCGGCGCGGAATTGGGCGATGGTGGCGCGCAAGTCGCTTTCTTCCTCCGGCAGCGCCGCTTCCTGCGACTGGTAATGCGTGTCGATCACGGATTCCACGGCAACCGTGCAGGCCATGGCGGCTTTTTCGCCGAGCAGCGCGGTGCCCGCACCCATCAGCCAGCCGCCCACATGCCACACCGGCTGCAACGCCGTCGGGCGCACGCGGCGGTCTTTGACCAGCCGGTTGAATGTCTCCAGATGGCGCCGCTCCTGCTCGGCCATTTCGCGGATGACGCGCGCGGAGGCCTTGCGCTTCAGCACCGCCAGCTGCCCGGCATAGATGCGCATGGCGCCGTATTCTCCCGCCTGATCGACGCGGAGCATGCGCGCCACCTGTTCATCGCGGCTTAAATCGCCCGGCAGGGCGCGGGAAGAAGAAGGCGCGGGCATATCTTCTACGCCTTACGCCTGCGCAGCAGAAACACCGTGATTACCGCCAGCAGCACCGCCCCGATTGCGTTCCATGCCGCCATGGAAAGCCCCAGGAAATGCGCCATCGCCTGGGCACAGCTGACCAGCGGCGCGTTTAATATCTCCGCGCGCAACGCCTCCAGCGAATCGTCCGCGCCGCCGCTTGTGGTGCAGGATTCCGGCCCCGGAAACACCCCCGCCTCCACGCCCGCGTGATAGCCCGCGATGCCCGCGCCGATGAGCCAGATCAGCAGGTTGAGCCAGATCAGCGCCTGCCAGTGCTTCGGCTTCCTGGCAAACAGCGCCCCCCCCAGCCCCAGCGCCATAACGGCGGCGTAAGGGTAGCGCTGGAGAATGCAGAGGTGGCAGGGGTGCAAGCTAAACCCGTACTGCGACACCAGCGCCGTGCCGAGCATGGCGGTGCTGGCAAACGCCTGGAAAAGTAAAATAGTGCGGAGTGAGATGCGCATAAATCCTTTAAACCATACAGCGTTTCTCTCCATTGCACCAGCGTGGTTGGTATTTTTATCGTGTTTTGCTGTTTAAGTGCCGCACCTGTGCACCATCTCCCGGCCTTTTTCAATTAAACTATTGTTTTTCCCATCTATTATTTTTTTTGAGGGAGCAAAATGGAACATTGTTAACCATTGCCGCGCTCGCGCGGTTGCGCCTGCCGCTACAGTGCCGCAACACGGCAGCGTGCGGAAGGGAAAAAGTTTACGCCTTGGCTTTCTTCTTCTGCGGCAGTTCCGCCACGCCGCTTTGCTCCTTCGCCTCGATCGCGCCGATGGCGGCGATGGCCGCAAGGTTTAGGATTTCCGAGAGGGTGGCGTTCATCTGCGTGATCTGCACCGGCTTGTCGAAGCCCATGAGGATCGGGCCGATGGTGACGCCTTCTACCAACTCTTGCAGCAGGTTCGAGGCGATATGCGCCGAATGGAGCGCGGGCATGATGAGGATGTTGGCCGGGCCGGACAGGCGGGAGAACGGATAGAGGCTCATCAGCTCCTTGTTCAGCGCGACGTTTGCGGCCATTTCGCCTTCGTACTCGAAATCGACGTTCATGCCGTCCAGCACGCGCACGGCCTCGCGGATGCGCTCGGATTTTTCGCGCATCGGGTTGCCGAAAGTGGAATAGGAAAGCAGCGCCACGCGCGGCTCATGCCCCATGCGGCGGGCTTTGGCCGCCGTCTGCACAGCGATCTGCGCCATCACGTCCGGCTCCGGCAGCTCATGCACGGTGGTATCGGCTAAGAAGAGCGTCCGGCCTTTGGTCACCAGCAGGCTGACCCCGAACAGCGCCTCGCCCTCTTTCTCGTCGATGACGCGGCGGACGTTGTTTAAGCACACGGTGTAGTTGCGCGTCTGCCCGGTAATCATCGCTTCGCCATGGCTTAAAGAAAGCATGCAGGCGGCGAAGATGTCGCGGTCGTTCTTCACCATGCGTGCGACATCGCGGTAGAGAAAACCCTGGCGCTGGAGGCGCGGGTAGAGGTGGTCGATATACGCATCCACGTGCTGGCTGACGGCGGCATTGGCGATTTCGATGTCGTGCAGGTCGATGCCGATGCGCGCGGCGTTCTCCTTCACGCGCTCGGTGCGGCCTACCAGGATGGGACTGCCGTAACCCTGGTCGCGCCACTGGGCGGCGGCGCGGATGATCTTCTCCTCCTCGCCTTCCGAGAAGATAATGCGCTGCGGATGCTCTTTCAGCCGGTCGAAGATGCGGTGCATGCTGGAGACGGTGGGGTCGCGTCGCGCCGCCAACTCTTTTTTATAGGCGGCCATGTCCGCAATGGGCTTCTGCGCCACGCCCGTATCCATCGCGGCCTTGGCCACCGCAGGCGCGACGGTGGTGATGAGCCTAGGGTCGAACGGCGCGGGAATGATATACTCCGCCCCATAGCGCATCTGGCGGCCCCGGTAGGCGGCGGCGACTTCGTCCGGCACGTCCTCGCGCGCGAGGCGGGCGATGGCTTCGGCTGCGGCGATCTTCATCTCGTCGTTGATCTGCGAGGCGCGCACGTCCAGCGCGCCGCGGAAGATATAGGGGAAGCCCATGACGTTATTGACCTGGTTCGGGTAATCCGACCGCCCGGTGGCGATGATGGCGTCCTGGCGGACGGCGAGCACGTCTTCCGGCTTGATTTCGGGGTCGGGGTTGGCCATGGCGAAGATGATCGGCTGCGGCGCCATCGAAGCGACCATTTCCTTGGATACGGCATTTTTGGCCGCCAGCCCCATGAACATGTCCGCGCCTTTTAAAGCATCCGCCAGCGTCCTGCGGTCGGTCTTGACCGCATGGGCGGATTTCCACTGGTTCATGCCCTCGGTGCGCCCCTCGTAGATGACGCCGGTTTTATCCACCAGCAGGGCGTTTTCGTGGCGAACGCCCATTTTCTTAATCAGCTCCAGGCAGGCGATGCCCGCCGAGCCGGCGCCCAAGACCACCACCTTGATGTCCTCGAATTTGCGCCCCGTCAGATGCGCGGCGTTAATGAGGCCAGCGGCGGTGATGATGGCGGTGCCATGCTGATCGTCGTGAAAGACGGGAATGTCCATCGTCTCGCGCAGGCGCTCCTCGATGATGAAGCATTCGGGCGCTGCGATGTCTTCCAAATTGATGCCGCCCCAGCTGGGGCCAAGCAGCTTCACGCAGTTGACGAATTCGTCCACATCCGTGGTGTCCACTTCCAAATCGATGGCGTCCACATCGGCGAAACGCTTGAAGAGGATGGCTTTGCCCTCCATCACCGGCTTGCTGGCGAGCGCGCCTAAGTTTCCTAAGCCCAGCACGGCAGTGCCATTCGAAATCACAGCGACGAAATTGCCGCGCGCGGTATAGTCATAGGCTTTGAGCGGGTCTTTTTCGATCTCCAGGCAGGGTACCGCCACGCCGGGCGAATAGCCCAGCGACAGGTCGCGCTGCGTCATGAGCGGCTTGGTGGGGAGGATCGCCACTTTTCCCGGCTGGCCTTCCGAGTGATAGGCAAGCGCGTCTGCGTCGGTGATCGGCTCTTTTTCTTTGGACATTTAAGGCTTCCTGGTTTTTAAATCATCGCTGCGGTCTTTGAAAACGCTATTTGTGCAGTGCAGCATAAGTCTATGAATTTCACGAACAAAGCCCCTCTTTTCCACAGTGAGCCGGGAATTACAAGCGAAAAACACGCCTATGGCAGCGATTTGCTGATGCGCGAAGGCGGCGGGATTTCCGCCCCGGGAGCCGAATCTTCCGGCGACGGCGGCACCCCTGCCATGCGTCAGTATTTAAACTTGAAAAACGCCCATCCCGATTGCCTGCTGTTTTACCGCATGGGCGATTTCTACGAGCTGTTTTTCGACGATGCCGTCACCGCGTCGAAAACGCTCGACATCGCGCTGACCAAGCGGGGGCGGCATGCGGGCGAAGCCATCCCCATGTGCGGCGTGCCTGCCCATGCGTATGAGAACTACCTTGAGAAGCTGATCCGCTCAGGTCGGAAAGTGGCCATCTGCGAACAGCTGGAAGAAGCGGGCGACGCGAAGAAGCGCGGCTATAAGGCGATTGTGCGGCGCGACGTGGTGCGCATCGTCACGCCCGGCACGGTGACGGAAGAAAGCCTGCTGGATGCCGCGCGGCCAAATTACCTGGCTTCTTTGAGCTACGGGGAAGAAAAGGGGAGTTTCGCCCTGGCCTGGCTCGATATTTCGACGGGCGAATTCCTGGTGGAGACGGTGCGCCGTGAAGAGCTTTCCGCCGAGCTTGCGCGCATCGCGCCGAAAGAGCTGCTGGTGTCCGATACGCTTGCGGCGGATGCGGATGTAAGCGAGAGCCTGAAAGACTGGAAAGCCATCTTCAGCCCGCTGCCGGCGGCGCAGTTCGATACGCGCCGCGGCAAGCGGCTGCTGGAGGCCGCGTATTCGCTGCATTCGCTGGAAGCGTTCGGCGCGCTGGAAAATGCGGAAATCGCCGCCTGCGGGACGCTGATCGATTATGTGCAGCTGACGCAGAAAACGAGCCTGCCGCGCCTCGACCGCCCGAAGCGCGAGCAAACCGCCACGCACATGCTGATCGACGCGGCGACGCAGAAAAACCTGGAGCTGACGCAGCGCTTGAGCGGCGAGCGGCAGGGGTCGCTTCTCTCGATCATCGACCAGACAGTCACTTCCGCCGGCGCGCGGCTTCTGGCCGGGTGGCTGACGGCGCCGCTCACCAGCTCGGCGGCCATCAACAAGCGGCTGGACGGTGTGGAGTTTTTCGTAAGCCAGCCCGCCTTGCGCGGGCGGTTGCGCGATATTTTCCGCGAATGCCCCGATCTGGAGCGCGCGCTTTCCCGCCTGTGCGTGGACAGAGGCGGGCCGCGCGATCTGCTTTCCATCAAAAGCGGCCTGGTGGCCGCCCGCGCGATCAACGCTGAACTGCTGATCCGCCAGCAGACGGAGGTGCCGGAAGACCTTGTCCGCCTGCAAGATGCGCTTCGCGGCCATGACGGGCTGATCGAGCGCATTGAGCGCGCCATCCACCCCGAATGCGGCCTGCTTGCGCGCGACGGCAATTTCATCGCCCCCGGCTACAACGCCGCGCTCGATGAGTTCCGCACCTTGCGCGACGAAGGCAAGCGCCTGATTGCGAGCCTCCAGCTGCGCTATGCGGAGGAAACCGGCATTGCCGCCCTCAAGATCAAATTCAACAATGTGCTCGGCTATTTCATCGAGATCGGCCAGCATCACCAGGCGAAGGTGCTCCCCGGCTTCATCCACCGCCAGACGATGGCGGGTGCGCTTCGCTACACCACCACCGAACTCGGCGAGCTGGAGCGGAATATCGGCGAGGCCGCCGAGCGGGCGCTGAAGATGGAACTGGAGCTGTACGCCGAGCTGGTGCTTATGGTGCAGGAGGCCAAGGAGGCCATCGTCGCCTCCGCCCGCGCGCTGGCGGTGCTGGATGTGACCGCCGGGCTGGCCGAGCTGGCGCATGCGCACCGCTTCGCGCGGCCTGCGGTCGATGGTTCGTTGCGCTTTTCCATCGAGGCGGGGCGTCATCCGGTGGTGGAGGCGTATCTGGCGCGCGAGCAGAATGCGCCGTTCATCGCCAATGATTGCGATTTGAGCCTAGGCCATTCGCTGTGGCTGCTGACCGGCCCGAACATGGCGGGGAAATCCACCTTCCTGCGCCAGAATGCGCTGATTGCCATACTCGCGCAGATCGGCTCGTTCGTGCCCGCCGCCAGAGCTGAAATCGGCGTGGTCGACCGGCTGTTTTCCCGCGTGGGCGCGGCGGACGATCTGGCCAGGGGGCGCTCCACCTTCATGGTGGAGATGGTGGAAACGGCTTCCATCCTGAACCAGGCCACCAAGCGCTCGCTGGTCATCCTCGATGAGATCGGGCGCGGCACGGCCACCTATGACGGGCTTTCCATCGCCTGGGCGGTGGTGGAGTATCTGCATGAGATCATCGGCTGCCGCGCGCTGTTCGCCACGCATTACCATGAGCTTAACCAGTTGAAGGAAACGCTTGAGCATCTCAGCGCCCACACCATGAAAGTGCGCGAATGGGACGGCAATCTGGTCTTCCTGCACGAAGTCGCCGAAGGCGCCGCCGACCGATCTTACGGCATCCACGTGGCGCGGCTCGCCGGCATCCCCCAGGCCGTACTGGAACGCGCGGGCGAAATCCTGGATTCGCTGGAGGCGGATCATCGGAAAGCAACACACGCCGTTCATCCGAAGGATGCCGAAATGCCGCTCTTCGCCTACGCGCCTTCCCTTGAGCACCGCCAAGCGGCGAAGCTATGCGCTGAATTGTCGAGCCTCGATGTTGACAGCCTCTCCCCACGCCAAGCACTGGAGATAATGTATGCCTGGCGCGAGAAATATAAGGATTCAGGCGTTTAACGTCGCAGAGACGGATTTTTCCGACGGGGGCGGCGTAATCGGCGCGATGAGGGCGCTTTCTTGCGAAGCGCCGGGAGATTTGGCGTCGGTTATCTTGATATTCTGAACGGCCACAAGCGCCGCTGCATCCTTCGCCGCGTCGGGAAGCTTAAGCGCGCCCACGCGCTCGCCCGCAGGCGCTTCATCCTTACCGTCCGCAGCCGCGGGCTTCGGCGCAAGCGTCTTGGCTTTCTCGATCGCTTCTTTTTCCATCCGCTCCAGCAGATCCAGCTCCTTGGGCAGCACCTCCGTCCGGTAGCTGACAATTCCCTTCTTGGCTGCCAGAGCGCGAAAGTAAGTGCGGAAGCGCCGGGCGATCTCCAGGTTTTCCGTATTCTTGCTTTTGGCAGCCAGTTCCTCCAGCTTGGGCATCTGCTTCTCAATGATGGCCGCCGCCTTGCTCCAATCGGCGTTTTTCGTGCTTTGCTCGAACGCACCCCGCTCCGATTCTTGCAAACCCAGAATACCAGCAGCCTTATCGTAAGCGGACGTTGCAAACCCGGAAAAATTGGGAATGTTCAATCCAAGCCAGGTTTCGTGCGCGTAATTGGCTATATCCCTGGCGTTACTTACCCGGCGGTCATACCAGGTCGCACCCTGCGCATCGTCGAGATTGGGGAGCGCTTTTTTCTGTTCCGGGTCGGACGCGGTAGTGGGAGCGGAAAGGTAAAGCCCAGGGAACGCCGCGCCGATACTGAAGCGGTTCCCCTCGTTTTCCTTGTCGCGGATGTGCTCGTCCACTCGGTCTTGCACCAGGCGCAGCTTGGCCATCTTATCCAGCGCGTCCCAGGCTTTCTTTGATTCCGATTGCCTCGCTTCCGGCGCAAGGGCGGCGAAAGCCTTGTCCGCCTGCATCCGGTCAACCTCAATCAGCGTGCGCCCGTACGCCTCTATCGCTTTTTCCTCTTCCGTCAAATGCGCAGGGCTGGCTGCCAGCCTGCCTTGCATACCGGGAACGTTCGCCGTCTCCGGCAGCAGCGCGCGCTGTTCCGAGCTAACTTTATCCGCTAGAGCAGCGAAGGCATCGCGCGCTTGCCGCAGCTTGCGCTCGCGTCCGGCCAGTTTCTGCTCATGCTCCACCAGCAAACGTCCCGCCACCTGGTTATCGACGCTACGGTCATCGGCGCGCTCCAGTTCATGCCGCAGCACCACCGCGGTCAGCATATCCTGTGACAGGGGCAGCTTCGACGGCAGCGGCGGGTTGGCCTCGGCGTCATAGGCCGGCAGCTTTACGCTGCCTATCTCCACCGTTTTTACCGGCGCTTTCGTCTCCGCCAGCGGCGTTCGCGCTAAGGGTGTGGGCAGGGCGTTTTTCTTCCGTTCAGACGCCAGAGTTTGATCCAGCATGCCGCCGCCGAACACGCCGAGCGCCACGCCGATCAGCCCGCCCGCCAGCGCGCCCCAGCCCATCCCCGCCGTCGCCAGCGTGCCGATCAGGCCGAGCAGCAACCCGCCGCCGATCTTCAACGCGCTGAGTTTGGTAGGGTCTTGCGGCGATGCGAACGTGCGCGTGGCCATTTCCGCCACACTCAAGCTGCTGCTTCCCTCCGCCTTGCCTTCCAGCGCTTCCGCCCTGGTTTTTAAGCTCATTGCTGAATCCTATTCATTTTTAAGGAAATACTACCATTTCCCGCTGCCCGTTCCAGTGACATTTTCGTGACAAGCCCGGTTTTCAAGGGGTTAAGCTGTCATAAATGTTTCATTGGCGTCCATTTCCTTGGAACGATACTATACAGTTGAATCAGTATCGAGTGCACAATGG
>CAYMDD010000002.1:20462-31565 GCA_964389045.1 uncultured Rickettsiales bacterium | reverse complement strand
GCCTTGCCCTGTTCAATAGTAAGAGCAATATGATTGGCAGAAGCATTACGTGTATGATGCAATGCTACGGCATGTTCATTATTCGTCCGTGATCTTAAAGCATTTTCCAGATTATTAGCTTTTATGCCGACCCTTTTTCCTTCATTACCCCAATCATCCCGCGGCATAAATACTCCGTTACTGCGTCCCATTTTGGTACTTAAGCTTATTCAAAAAGTTAACGCCAAACAAGCATTTCAAGCAGCGGTCTTTACAAGGGATTGACGTTTCGGGAAAATCCGGGGTACACTTTCCCCGTTTTTACCGCGTTAGTCTGTCTTTCGGAGTATCAGCGGTTAAGGAGGGGATTCTTTCCGCCTCCGTTCGGCGCTATTCGCGGGAAAAACGCGTAAGGAGGCAGCCATGCCGGGCAAACCCACCGTCATCGTGACAGTGACGCCCACCGGCAACGACCTCTGCCTCGTCTCGCGTGATTATATCACGCCCGACGGGGTGCACCGGAAAGGAAAAACCAATACGATGACTGCGGCTGAAGCGCACGAACTCGTTCGGCGCTTCGCCGTCAACTCGGTGCGCGACGGCGTGAATTTTGTGCACTAGCGCACTCAACTGCCGCCTCCGGCTTCTCTTTACCCAAAGTGAGCCGGAGGATTATTTATAGCATTGATATTAAGCAATAATCTCCCGCCTCTGCCGTTTGGCACGTAAATCGCATGATGACCCGGACAGTATCATATAGCCGGGAGTTTGCCTCATGTTCCGCCGCCGTTCGTCTTCCAGCCATTTGGAAACGCTGCTGTTGTTTGCCATGGTCTTCATTGCGCTTGCCTTCATCGGCACGTCGTCGAAAGCGCACGCTTCTTCCCGTATCAAGGATATCGTCTCGGTGGAGGGCATCCGCGAGAACATGCTGAGCGGCTACGGGCTGGTAGTGGGCTTAAACGGCACCGGCGACAAGCTGAATAATAACGCATTCACCGAGCAAAGCCTGATTGCGTTCCTGGAGCGCCAGGGCGTCAATACGCGCGGGACTTCGCTGAAAACCAAGAACGTAGCCGCCGTCACCGTCACGGCGGCGCTGCCTGCCTTCGCGCGCAGCGGCGGGCGCATCGACGTCTCCGTCTCCGCCATGGGGGACGCCAAGGATCTGCAGGGCGGCACCTTGCTCGCCACCCCGCTCTACGGCGCGGACGGGGAGGTGTATGCAGTGGCACAAGGCGCGCTGGCGCTCGGCGGGTTTAAAGCCGAAGGGGCGGCCACCACCGTCACCAAAGGCGTGCCGACCTCGGCTTCCATTCCCAGCGGGGCGGTGGTGGAGAAAGAAACAGGATTTGCGCTCAACAGCTTAAACGAAATCAAGCTGGCGCTTAAGAACCCCGATTTAACCACGGCGCAATCCATTGCCGATGCCATCAACGCGCAAGTGGGGCCGGGCGTCTCCAAGGCCACCGACCCCGGCACGGTGGTCTTGAATGTGCCCACGGTCTACGCGGGCAATGTGGCGCAGCTGCTCACGGATGTGGAGAAACTCCCTGTGCAGACCGACCATGTAGCCAAAATCGTCATCGACCAGGCCTCCGGCACCATCGTGATGGGCGAGAACGTGCGCATCGACACGGTGGCGGTGGCGCAAGGGAACCTCGTAGTGCGGGTGATGGAATCGCCGCAGGTGTCGCAGCCGAACCCGTTTGCGCCGGAAGGCGCGGAAACGGTGGTGGTGCCGCGCACGGAAGTGGCCGTGACGGAAGACCCGGGCCGCCAGATGGCGGTGATGGAACGCGGCGCAACGCTCAAAGAGCTGGTGGCAGGCCTCAATGCGCTTGGCGTAGGACCGCGCGACCTTATTACCATTTTACAGACCATCAAAGCTGCCGGCGCGCTCCAGGCGGAAATTGAGACAAGATAGGTGGTTGCTAGATTGCTCGGTTTCTAAGTCGCTAGGAGAATAAAGAATGAATGTCGCCACTACGCTTCCAACCGTTTCTTTCCAAGAAACCCAGCAACCGAGAAACCTAGAAACCGTCAAAGCGAAGGCCAGGGAATTCGAGGCGGTCTTCTTGGCACAGATGTTGCAACAGATGTTTAATGAAACGGAACAGGATCCGTTCTTTTCCGACCCTGAAAGCGAAGAAATCTACAGGGGCATGCTGGCGGAGGAATACGGCAAGAGCATTGCCGGCGCCGGCGGGATAGGGCTTTCGGATTACGTGACGAAAACAATGCTGGATATGCAGGAGATAAAGCAATGACCACCGAGCAACCCGTGAAAAGCGGCAGCGAATTCCGCCTGAAGGATGTAGCGAACCTGACTGCCAGGCTCGCGCAGGTTATGGCGGAGGAAGTCGACCATTTGAACGCGATGGAAGTCTCCAAGATCGAAGCGTTGCAGACGGAGAAGCAGTTCCTGATTAATGCGCTCGAAGCGCAGAAGAAAATCTTCGCCCGCAACCCGGACATCTTCGACACCATCCCTTCCCAGGATAAGGACGAATTCCGCGGGCTGGCGGGCGTATTTAACGATATCCTCAAGGAAAACCACCGCAAGCTTCAGGTGGCCAGGGAAGTCAACGCGCAGGTGGTCAAGGCCATCACCAGGGTGGTCAAAGACCATGCTTCCAGCCGCTATTACGACATGTCCGGCATGAAGAGCCTCGCCCGCGGCGAAGTGCTCTCGGTGACGCTCAACAAAACGGTGTAAAGGATCAACCATGAGCCTCTCGCTCGCCCTTAACAACGCGCTCTCGGGCTTGAACGTCAACCGGCAATCGCTGGCGGTGCTGTCGCAGAACATCGCCAACGCCAACAACCCGAACTACACGCGCAAAACTATCGACCAGTCCGCCGTCTCCATCGACGGCAACGGCGCAGGGGTGAGCATCGAGGCGGTATCGCGCAAGGTGGACACCTATCTCCAGCAGGCCATCCAGCAGCAGCAGGGCGTGGTGGGCAGAACCGACGCGCTGGAGACGTACGCCGCGCGCATCCAGACGCTGCTCGGCAAGCCGGGATCGGGAGGAAGCCTCGACGCTTACGTGTCATCCTACTTCACCAGCGTGCAGTCCCTGGCGGAGACGCCGGAGAGCAGCGCGCTGCGCTTGAACGCCGTCAACAGCGGCGTGCAGCTCGCCAGCAATATCAGCGACCTGGCCGACCAGCTGCAAGCCTTGCGCTTCGACGCCGACCAGGAGATCAGCAAATCGGTCAGCACCGTCAACGTGGCCTTGAAAAACCTCTACGACACCAACGCGGCGCTGGCCAGCACCAACTCGCTCGGCCAGAGTCAGGGCGATCTGCTCGACAAGCGCGACCAGCTGGTCAAGACCATTTCGCAGAACATGGACGTAAACCTCTATTTCGTCGGCGACGGCAGCGTGCATCTTTACACCGCCGGCGGCCAGACGCTTCTGGATAACAACCTCTACTCGCTCAACTACCAGACCGCCTCTTCCGCGGCGAGCTTCTCCGGCGACCAGTCGCTCTTCCCCATCGCCATCACCCGCGTCGATGCCCGCACCGGCGCTCCGCTCAATGAGCCTTCGGTGCTGGTCGAAGGCGCCGCCTCCTCGCAGATCGCGCCGGTGCTCACCACGGGAAGAATGCGCGGCCTGATGGATGTGCGCGACAGTAAAATCCCCTCGCTGATCCAACAGCTCGATAACATGGCCGCCAACTTGCGCGACGCGGTGAACGCCGTGCACAACGAAGGCACCGGCTTTCCCGGCGCGAACGGCTTAAACGGCACGCGCGCCGTGGCGCCTGCGGATGCGTCTTTGTGGGAAGGCGGCGTGCGCATCGCCGTGCTCGGCGAAGACGGCAAGCCGGTAGGCAGCCCCTACGGCAACGAGCCGAACGGGCTGCTTCCCTTAAACATCGATTTAAGCAAGCTTAACAGCGGCCTGGGCGACGGCCCCGGCAGGCCGAACGTGCAGACCGTGATCGACGAGATCAACCGCTATTACGGCGTGCCTTCCACCAAAGTGTCGGTGGGCGATTTGAATAATATCCAACTGGCGTCCCAGAGCCTGAAACTCCCCGGTAGCCCGCCGCAGTTTAGCTTCGATCTTGATCTTGCGAACATCTCCGGCAATGCAGCCTCAATCACCGTGCCGAGCATCCAGGTGCTCGACGACACCAGCACCGACATCACTTCCTTCACCACGCCCGTTTCTTCGTTCGACCTGGACGGCGCGAGCGGCTTTACCACAACCAACGGCCTAAAAACCGTCACCATCACCACGGCCTCAGCCCATAACTTCGTCGATGGTCAGCGCGTGTATATCTCGGCCACCGGCGCGGTGAACGGCATTCCGCAATCGGATTTCAACGCTTTCTTCACCGTCGCCAACGTCAACGGCAACAGCTTCGACATCGTGGTGGAAAACGCAGCCACCTCCTCGGGCGCGGTGTCCGGCACCGGCATCAAGGCCTATGAAGAATACACGCGCGTCGAATCCGGCACGCAAAGCCGTACCACCGCCAACGGCGCATTCACCGCCAATTTAAGCGGCAACCCGAACTCCGCTTACTTCACCGTGCGCGCAAGCGTCGTAGTCACCAAGGCCGACGGCACCGTCGCCAGATCGGTGATCGATTACAAGATCATCAACAACCAGACCAATCTCTACAATGCCCGTTCAAGCGCCATCGCCGCGAACGGCGCGGGCGTACTGACCGCGCCGGTGCAGAAAGCGCCGCTTGTCAAAGCCATGCTAGTGGATGAAAAGGGCATGGAGTTGTCCAAGCAATCCAACGGGCAGTACTACCCCGACGCGCAAGGCTACGTCAAAATCACGGCGCGGGATGGCGCCTATCTCGCTATCGATTCCCAGGACAGCAAACAGGTCGGGCGCTTGAGCAACGGCGTGTTGAACACCGGGACGGGCAGGGGGTTCTCGCATTACTTCGAGCTGAATAATTTCTTCGCAAGCAATATCCCCAGCGCTCTCGGCGACACGGTGAAGGGCAGCGCGCAGGCGCTCGAAGTCGAGGAGCGCCTGACCAAAAACCCCGGCCTCGTCTCCACCGGCAAGCTGGCGCTGACACGGAAGGCCGACGGCTTCCCGTCTTACACCTATGAGCGGAACGTCGGCGACAATTCCATCGTCCAGAAGCTGGGCGCGGTGGCCAGCCAGCAGATTTCCTTCGCCGCCGCCGGAGGCCTGGCTCCCAGCGCGCAGTCGATCACCAGCTATACGGGCGAGATCTTAAGCTACGCGGCGTTCGACGCTTCCGCCGCCAGCGCCAATAAATCCAGCGCCGAAACGTTGCTGTCCGGTTTCACCGACCGCGCCACCTCGATTTCCGGCGTCAACCTGGATGAAGAGCTGGCCAACACGGTCATCTACCAGAACGCCTATTCCGCTTCCGCCCGCGTCATCACCGTGGCCGATGAGCTTTTCAGAACCCTGCTGGACGCATTTTAAGAGGAGTTAGCCAGCCATGACCTTAACCCGCATCAGCACCTATAACGTTCACCAGACGACGCTTACCAACGCCGGGCGCGTGCAGGCCGAGCTGCTTAACCTGCAAAACCAGATATCGAGCGGCCTGAAGGCCGACACCTTCTCCGGCATGAGCGCCGACGTGGAGCAGTACGTGGCCTTGAACGGCAACTTAAGCCGCTCCACGCAATTCACCAGCGCCAACGACCAGGCTGCCAGCCGCCTAGAGGCGACCTCCAAATCGCTCGACCAGATCGTCCAGCTCGGCACCGACTTGAAAACGCTCATCGTGCAGCGCCGTAACGGCGCAGTGGCCAACAGCCTCGCCTTCGAGCAGCAGTTAAGGAGCATCTGGCAGGCGCTGGCCGGGCAGTTGAACAGCAATCTGGGCGGGCGTTACCTTTTCAGCGGCACGGCGACGGACGTGCCGGCGGTGAATAACACGGCCTTTCCCGTGGTGAATGAGAGCAATACGCCGAACGACGATTACTACTTGGGCAGCAACGACGACATTGTCAGCCGCGTGCAGGAAGGCTTCGACACGGTGCTGAACGTGCGCGGCAACGACCCCGCCTTTCAGAAAATGTTCGCAAGCCTGGCGGTGGCGATGAAGGGGCATGCGTCGAATTCCGACGATATGCTGGCCGAGGCCTACGATCTGGCCGAGGCGGCAACCTCCGGCGTCATCACCGTGCAGACTTCTGTCAATGCCAATAAGGTGATGCTTACCCAAGTCAACGACAAGCTCGCTTCGCTTAATCTCTACTGGAAAGGGGTGCGGGAGAACCTGGTTAATACCGACCTGGTGTCCGCCTCCACGCAAGTGGCGCTCGACCAGGGTATTCTGCAGGCGGCGTTCCAGAGCTTCGCTAAGATTAATTCATTGCGGTTATCGGATTTTTTACAGTAAAATAAGGAAATCGATAGTATGATGGGACTTATGACCAACACGGCAGCCCCGTACATTCCCTTCGGCAACCCGTATTTCATGGATGCAGGCAACACATCTGAAGGTAATATTATTGCCTCACGCTTCGGCGACATCCGCGTGGATGCCGAGGAAACGCTCACCTTCCCGCGCGGGCTGCTCGGCTTCCCGCAATGCGCGCGCTTTGTGCTGACCGAGTTTCCTTCGGAGAAAATGCGGAAATTCAAGCTGTTGCAATCACTCGACGAGTTGCAGCTGTCTTTCATCACCCTGCCGCTCGAACTGCACAATAACTATATTGCACAAGAAGATGTCATGGAAGGCTGCAAGGCGCTTGCCATCGATCCGCGCAACTTGCAGCTGGCGTTGATCTTAACCGTCAAGCGCACCGCGGAGGGCACCCGCATCACCGGCAATTCCCGCGCGCCGCTGTTTATCGACACTTCCCGCCGTTTCGGCCTGCAATATGTGTTTCAAAGCAGCCGTTACCCGGTGCAGTGCGAGATTGCTTAAGCGATCCTTAAGCACATTCTGTTACCACGGCGGCATGCGTTTCCTCTCATGCCGCTTTTTTCATGTCCTCTGCCCAGCGTATCCGGCTGCTTTCCCGGTTTGAATGTTTGGGCGCGGCCTGCCCCGATACGTGCTGCAAGGGCTGGAGCATGCAGGTGGAGCCGCGCACCGAGCGCTTGTTCGAAGCCCGGGCGCCGGAGCTTCTGCCGGCACTGGCGCAGGAGCCGGACGGCTTAAAAGTGATGCGGCGCGAGCCGTTTAGCCAGGCTTGCGTCAAGCTTGAAGGCGGCCTCTGCGGCATTCACCGGGAGTACGGGGCGGATTTTTTAAGCGATGCTTGTTATTTCTATCCCCGCGTCACGCGGCGGATCGGCCAGATGAATATGATGAGCGCGGTGCTTTCCTGCCCCGAAGTGGCGCGGCTTGCCTTTGCGGACGATGATACGTTCGCTATAGAAAAAACCGAGCTTCCACGCTTGCCCGAAACGGTGCGCGACTATCTGCCCCACGGCATGGAAACGCAGGAGGCGCTGACGATCCACCGGTTTTTTCTTGAAAAAGCGCTGGAGGAAGAAAACCCTTTTTTCACGTTTCTGCGCTTATGCAGCGTCGTTCGCTCGCTGGAGCGGATAAACGCCGCCGACCGTCTAGGCGCATTGATTATGTATTGGAACCTCTCCGCCGCCGGCCTGCCCGCGCCGGAGCCGAAGCCGGAGGATGCGTTCAACCTCACCCAGGCATTGCTGGGCTTAAGCGTCTCCACCGGCAAGCCGATGCCGGTAAACCTCCGCCCGGTCATCGAGGCGCTGCTCAGTGCTTTAAGCATCACGATCGACCCGGCCACGATGGCCATGCGGACCGGGGAAGATGCGTACCCTCGTTATCTAAAGCTAATGGAAACATGGAAAAGAGCGGAGCCGGATTGGCAGGATTTCTTCCGCCGCTGGATGGCGGCGCAGTTGAGCGTTAATTTATTCCCCTTTGCAGGCTTAGGGGACACGGCGGAGGAGCGGGCTGTTATCTTGGGCGTACGCTTCGCCACGCTTCGTTTAAGCCTGGCCTGTCTTTATGCCCGGGAGGCGCTTTCCCGCGACGCGGCCATCGCGGCAGTTCAAGGGCTTGCCAAGATTTTCGATCATTTGGGGACATCGGCTTTTTCGCTCGCCATCTATAAAGAAGCAGACTGGAACCGCGAAAGCCGCCTACGCGCGTTATTGGAAACATAAATTAATGCAAAAGTTTAGAATATAAATATAACATATTGTATTATATTTATATTTTATAAACATAGGAACCGGCAAAAAAATCGCCCTCAATGTTTTTTTCTTTAAACGCCGCGCTCAAATTAACGCATTGTTAAACTTCATGGGATAACAATAGACCTATGCAGCGCTAAACCTCTGCATGATGATCGGGCATGTAGCCCACTAACCTTTAAATCCAAGTAGGAGAACCATCATGGTCAACTCAATCAACACCAATATTGCGGCGTATTACGCGCAGAGCAATATCTCCATCGCATCGAATAACTCGTCCACCTCCGTGGCGCGTCTTTCCAGCGGTAACCGCATCGTACAGGCCTCTGACGACGTGGCCGCCCTTTCTATCGGCACAGGCCTCCGCACCAACGTGACGACGCTGCGCACCGCGCTCACCAACGCTTCCCAGGCTTCCAGCCTGCTGCAAGTGGCCGACGGCGCGCTCTCCCAGGTGACCGAAATCCTGCAACGCCAGAAAGCCATCGCCGTTCAGGCCAGCTCCGGCTCGCTCGATTCGGCTGCGCGTTCTTACCTGAACCAGGAATTCCAGAACCTGACGCAGGAAATCGACCGCATCGCCGATTCCACCAACTTCAACGGCGTAGCGCTCATCAACGGTTCGCTTTCCGGCGCCACCGCCGCCACCAGCAACTCCAACAAGAGCCTGACCACCGCCGCCACCATCACGGCTGCCGCCTTCACCATCGGCACCCAGCCGACGGCCACGGAAACCATCACCGTCGGCGGCGTGGAAGTCAAGTTCACCACCACCGCCACCCCCGGCCAAGCCAATGCGGTGGGCAAAGTAGTGGTCGGTACGGACGTAACCGCTACCGCTGCGAACATTGCCTCGTACCTCAACAGCCTTGGCGATCCGCGCCTTGCCAACTTCACCTTCACCAACACCGCCGGTGCCGTGAACGTGAAATTTACGGGCGGCAAAACCGACGGCGACGTGACGATCGTCACCAGCGCGAGCAACACCACCAGCACCACGGGCACGGGCACCATCACGCTCGACTCGAACGCGGCCACCGCGTCGAACGGCCTGGCGCTGGACCGTTACTCCGCGTATGGCCCGATCAGCGGTTCGCTCCTGGTGAAAGGCAGCAGCGGCACCACCGATTTCGGTGCGCCGATCGACCTGACCCTGCTTCAGGACAACGCGGCCTTTATCGGCAAGATGCCCACCATCACGGGCGTCTACAACAACGCGACCGACACGGTGTCCTTCAACGTGAAAGTGGGTGACATCACCTACTCCACCACGTCGGCTGACGTCACGCAGGCCACCCCGCTCACCCTGACCTTCACGGGTAAGGATTCGACGGGCGCCACCGCGGGCGGCAGCTTTGCCATCACCATCGCCGGCAACGCCATCACCGCGTCTTCGATCACCAGCCAGTCCACCCTGGACCCGATCACGACCCAGCTCAACAATGCGCTGGCCAACGTGCAGGTGTACCAGAACCGCGACGTCTCCAGCTTGCAGCCCGGCGCCCTGGTGTCCATCGGCGGCGTGCAGACGGCCAACCTGAACGGCCTGACGGCGGATTTCCGCTCGAACGACTTCAGCGCCATTAACGTGGAGTCGATCAAGGTCAGCGCTCCGGCGGTCGGCTCGACGGACGCCAAGTTCGAAATGGTCATCAACGGTGAGACCTACGTCAGCGTGGCCGGCATCGGTTCGCAGATCGGCACCAACAAGGTGATCGCCATGCAGAACACGAGCGACCCGAAGAAGACCTTCACCTTCACCACGGGCAATACCGGCCTGGCCGATGCTTCGACCGTCGCCTTCGACGTAAGCAGCAACGACAAGGCGGAGGCCCTGGAGTCCGCGCTCTCCAACGCGCTCGGCCTCTCCAGCAAGGCGGCTTCCTTAAGCTTCCAGGTTGGCCTGAAGTCCAGCGATTCGCTTGGCGTGAAGATCGGCGACGTGACCAGCGACGCGCTGGGCGTAACCGGCCTCAACGTTACCACCCAGTCTTCGGCGGCTGCCGCCGCCGATGCCCTGGAAGCTGCCATTGGCCGCGTGACCTCCGTCCGCGCCGATGTCGGTTCGCTCCAGTCGCGCTTCAACTTCGCTTCCGCGAACATTGAAAGCTCGATCCAGAACCAGGACGCAGCACGCGGCGTGCTCCTCGATACGGACATCGCCACGGAGTCCACCATGTACGCCACCAACCAGGTGAAGCTACAGGCTGGTATCTCGGTGCTCGCCCAGGCGAACCAGCAGCTGCAGAGCCTGCTGAAGCTCTTAGGCTAATCTTCCTTATCAACAGGGAGGCTAGCGGCCAGGGTGGTTTTTAAAACCACCCTGGCTAAAGCTTCAGACAGAGTATGGAGTAGCGTATGAATTCGATCTCGAATACATCGTTTCCGGCCATACCCCGTACAGCCGGCGGGGACAGGCCGGCGCCTGCATCGCTTCCGACCCCAGGCGCTTCTTCGGACGCCGCCCTCGCTGCCCAGGCAGCGCAGGCACAGGCAAACGCAGAAGCAAATGCAAGGTTCGCGCGTCAGCAGGCGGAACGTTCAGCCGCACAGATTCCAATGGACATCTATGTGGTGAGCGACCAGCGGTTCACGATCTTCAAAGACGCCAGCGGGCAATACGTCACTCGCTCCACCTCCCTTCGGGACGGGCAGGTGACCTACACTCCGAAGCCGCAGCTGACATCGCAGTCGATGCCGGACGCGGCGGTAAACTTGGAGGTTTAGGAACATTTAAGGCTGGCGCGGTTTTTGCTCTCATAAAGCTTAGAATCGCGCCGGCTTTCGCCGGATGAAGGCGGGAAGGGTAGTGAAGGGGTAACGAACAATGCCATCAGTGCAACTCGGCAATTTCTACAGCTCCGGCGGCAAGACGGTTCTTGGCGGCGCGGGCGGATCGGGCATCGACACGCAGAGCATCGTCAAATCCTTGACCGAGGCCAAGGCGCTTCCTGCCACCAGGCTT
>CAYMDD010000002.1:19360-20452 GCA_964389045.1 uncultured Rickettsiales bacterium | reverse complement strand
GGATAAAATCGACATCAACGCCAAGAAGACCGGCGCGCTGAACGAGTTCAGGACGCTGCTCAGTAAATTCAATGATGCAGCCAATTTCCTGCGCAACCCGCCGGGCGTCGGCAACGCATCGGATAACGTATTTAAGTTCGCAGGCGTCTCGGTCAGCGGCAGCGCGGGCATTAACGGCGCGGATTACGTCAGCGCCACCGCCGAGCCGGGGGCTTCCCTGCAAAGTTATTCGGTCACGGAAATCACCTCGCTTGCGAGCGCCAAGAAACAATCCACGGGCATTTTCAATATCTCCAGCACCAGCGCTTCCGTGGTGGTGGCAAGCGGTGCCGCGGCAGGCCAGTTCAATGCCGGGACGTTTACCTTAAACGGCAAGAACATCACGTTCAGCGCGGGCGATTCTTTAAGCACAGTGGCCGCCAAGATCAACCAGGTATCGGGCGATACCAAGATCAGCGCCACTATCGTGCAGGTGGCGAACGGCCAGTATAAGCTTGCCTTTACCGCCACCCAGACCGGCTTGGACGCGAATTTCGACCTGGGCGATCCCGGCGACCCTACCGCGTCCTCTGTCACCGACCCCGGCGGCGTGCTTTCCCAGATCGCTTTCAGCACCACGCAGCCTGCGACGACTGCCGTATTCAAGATCGATGGCATCAGCATTACCCGGCAATCGAACAGCATCAGCGATGTGGTAAGCGGCGTCACGCTGAATCTGCTGCAAGCCACGCCCGTCGGCGCGAGCGTGAACCTGACCGTGAACGCGGATACAGGCATCGCCAAGAACGGCGTAATTAATTTCGTCAATGCTTATAACGACTTGAAAATCTTTGCCGCCAGGCAGACCAAAACCAACGATGACGGCAGCGCCGCCGAAGATGCGCTGCTGGTGGGAGATACGCTCTTACGCACCACCATGAATACGATTACCGCGGAAGTCTCCGGCGTCGTCTCCGGGCTTTCGGCAGCTTCCGGCAGGCTGTCGGATTTCGGCATCGGCTTTGCCGATCTGCCGGAAAGCGCCGATAATGTCTTCACCCGCAACGTCCTCACCGTGGATGAGGGAAAGCTTTCCTCCGCGCTTTCCACCCG
>CAYMDD010000002.1:17032-19350 GCA_964389045.1 uncultured Rickettsiales bacterium | reverse complement strand
CGCTTCGCCGATGTGCGCAAAGTCTTTGAATTCACGCTTTCCTCCGACAACGCGAACCTGACCGTATTTTCGCGCACCAATGCCTTGAGCGTCAGCAGCTTCACGCTGAATCTGACGCTTGCGCGCGCTAAGGAGCAGCAGACCAACAACTTCGCCATCGCGGACATCAACCAGCCGGTAGTGGCCGCCAGCGCCACGGCAGGCATGTTTACGGCAGGCACGATTACCATTAACGGCCAGAATATCACGCTTGCCGCCAACGATAGCTTGAACACCGTAGTGCAGAAATTCAACGACGTCAGCAGCGGCACCGGATTCAAGGCCTACATCAAGGAAATAGCCGCCGGGCAGTTCGCCATCGATTTCAAGTCCAACGTGACGGGCACGGCAGGGGATTTCGACATCACCTCGTTTGCCGATCCGCAGGGCGTGCTTGCTTCGCTCAACTTCACCGTGCCGCAGGTGGCGGTGGACGGCGTCTACAAGGCCAGCTACGTGGACGAAAACGGCGTCACGCAGAATATCGACGTGGATGTGGAGCCGCTGACCGGCGGCGGCTACACCGTTAAAGGCAGGGAAGATACGGTCCTGGAAGGCCTGACGCTGCTTTACAGCTCCGAGCTGGATGCCACCATTAGCGTTTCCGCCACGCAAGGCATCGCAGACCGTGTCTTTAACGCGACGGAGCCGCTGCTGGAAGACGACGGCGGGCTGGCGCAAAGCCTGGAAACCGTGACCGACGCCAGCGCCCGCTTCAAAGAGGAAATCGATAAGATCAACGCGCAAGTAGAGACATTCCGGCAGCAGCTGCTCGATAAATTCGCCGCGCTCGAAAAGGCTATATCGCAGGTCAATACGCTGCTCGCAAGCCTCGATGCGCAAGCCAAAGCGCGTGAGAGCGCCAGCTAGAGGCTCCGTCGATGCAGAAACACTACCGCGCCTACACCCACGCCAAGCACACCGCCCCCAAGACGCAGCAGATCCTCATGCTTTACGATGCGGCCATCCGCAATCTCCAGCAGGCAAGGGATGCCATGGAAGCGGGGCGCATCGAGGAGCGCTACCGCCTGCTCAGTAAAGCCTCCGACATCGTTTTCGGCTTGCAGGGCTGCCTGGATTTCGAAAAAGGCGGCGAGGTGGCGCAGGTGCTTTACGACTTTTACGGCACGATCGACGCCCGCATCGGCAGCCTCCACCGCACGCCCGAACCGGAGGCCTGCGCAAAAATTGCCGAGGAACTGAAATCCATGCGCGACGCCTGGGCGGATATCGACGGCGAAGGCAAGCCCAGTCCCAAGCCGGATACCCCGCCAGAAAGCGTGAGCGTGACGCTTTCCGCGTGAAGGCGGGGCTTCTTCCCTTTGGCACGGGTTTTGCAAGGTTTTCCCAAGGAATAATAGTATTC
This sequence comes from uncultured Rickettsiales bacterium, assembly GCA_964389045.1. GTDB lineage: Bacteria > Pseudomonadota > Alphaproteobacteria > Rickettsiales > SXRF01 > CAYMDD01. Next base: position 17,945 of record CAYMDD010000002.1, on the reverse strand, counting down.
TTTAAAGGGATTGCCCATGCCAGGTGCCGCGATCAGCTTACCTCTGCCCGTACCCCCCGTTCAGTCGACGCCCGCCCCTGCGCCCGGCGCGGCTTCGCAGAACGCGGAGCATAAGGACAGCGCACCGAAGCAGGGCGATTTTGCCAAAGCGCTGAAGAACGCCGACCGCCAGGAGCCGAAACGCCGCTCCCCGCAAGAGGAGGGTGATGCGCAGACCCCGGAGAATACTGCGCCCCAGGCCATGCAGCAACAGCAGCCGGAGACGCCGCAAAAAGGGAAGCAGGCAAAAATTGCCGCCCCGGATGTTGTGACACCAGAAAGCGCCATCCCGGATACGGCTCCGGTAAGCGCCCCCGACGGCGCTGCTCTGCCGGATCTTATGGATATCCCGGTGGCGGAGGCGCCCGCTGCGGAAATGACGGACGCCGTAACTGCCGCGCCGCCTGCGCATTTTGGCGAAATACTGGCGGCGCTTGAGCCGTCCGCGCAGAATGTGCCGCAGCAAAGCATTTCCCTTCCTGCCGCGCAAATTGCGCCGGTTGCGCCAGCTGCTTCCGCCCAGCCCGCGCTCGAAACCCAACCCCAACCTCAAGTTCAACTCCAAGCTTTGCCGGCGCAAGCGCCGCAGCCCCAGCTGCCGCAAGCGCCGCAAAAAACCCCGAAGATGGTCGAAACCCCGGTATTGACTCAGGGTGAAGCCCAGCCTAATGCGCTGGAACCCCTGCCGGATGAAGCGCCTGCGCTGTCCTTAGAGAGCGCTGTGCTCCCGAAATCAAAGGCTGCGTCTGCACAAAGCCCCGCCCAAGCCATTGTGCCGCCCCAAACGAATGCGCTGACGGAGGAAACCGCGGCATTTCCGGAAGCGCGCAATAGCCTTCCCGCCAATGCCGGAGCCGCCGAATCCCTTAAACCG
>CAYMDD010000002.1:0-17022 GCA_964389045.1 uncultured Rickettsiales bacterium | reverse complement strand
TGCCTCCCCCTCCGCGCCTGTGCCTTTAGCGCCTGTGAGCGAAGCGGACACGCAGGCGCAAACCATGCCGCAGGGAAAAGCATTCAACCGCGAGGTTGAGACTGCACCCGTCGTTGCTGCGCAGACCGTTGCCGCGGAGGCCGCCAAGCCCGCGCAATCGCCGCAGTTCATCCGCGCGGAATCCACCCCCCAGGCCGCAGCTGTGCAGGGCGCAAACGCTCCGCAGGACAATCCCGGCCAGGGCGGCGGGCAGGAGAGCGGCCTGAACCAGCAGCCGAATGCCGCGCCCGCACCGGCGGTAAGCCAGGCTCACACTGCCTTGACAGTGGCAGAGCATAAAAGTTTCGAGCAGATGTTAAGCGCGCAAGGCAGGCCGGTGCAGGAGCAGATCGCTTTTCACATGAAATCCGCCATGCATGAGGGCAGCAGCCGTATTAGCATCCAGCTGACGCCGGTGGAACTCGGCAAGCTCGACATTGAACTGACCATCGGCGCGGACGGCAAAGCGGGCGTGACGATTATGGTGGAAAACCGGCAGACGCTTGAATTGCTTCAAAAGGATACCGGCCTGCTCCAGCGTGCGCTGGCCGAAGCCGGATTGAAAACAGATGCGGGATCTTTAAGCTTTAACCTAAGCGGCCAGCAATCCCAGCAGCAGCAATCGCAGAAAAACCGCCAGCAGGCCAAATACGGAGGCCTTCCTGCCATCGACCCGCTGGAAGAGATGCTCGCGCAAACACCCATGCGCGCTTACGCCATGCCCGTCCGTGAGGGCCTGGACATCCAGATTTAACGAAATTACTTCACAGGAGAAGTCATATGGTCAGCGTCAACAGCACCGCCACCGACAATATCAACACCATCCGGCAGACCAGGGCGGGGGAAACCACCGACAAGGCGCAGCAGGCGCTGACCGGCAGCCTGGACGATTTCCTGAAGCTGCTCACCACGCAGCTGCAAAACCAGGACCCCACCGACCCGATGAAGGCGGAGAATTTTACCCAGCAGATCGCTTCCTTAAGCGCGGTGGAGCAGCAGATCAACACCAATAAAACGCTGGAGAGCATCCTGGCGGCGCTGGGCGGCAGCCAGATCGGCAACTCGGTCAGCTATATCGGCAAGCAGGTGGACGCAACGGGCAAGACCGGCACGCTTGCCCAGGGCAACGCCTTCTTCGGCTATACGCTCGGCTCCGCTGCCGCCGACAAGGTGACCGTGACTATTTCCGATTCCACCGGCAAGGCCGTCTACACCGGCGAGGGCAGCAAGCTCGCAGGCCGCAACGTGGTGCAGTGGGACGGCAGGAACAGCTTCACCGGCCAAACGATGGCGGACGGCACCTATACGCTTTCGGTGGTGGCCAAGGATGCGGCGGGCAGCGACATCGCCGCCACGCCGTTTACGACAGGCATTGTAACGGCAGTCACCATGAAAGATGGCCAGGCAAAACTTGCCCTGGGCGAAATCGAAGTGGCGATTAACGATGTTCAAAGCGTGCGCTAAACGAAATTAACAATTGGCATGGGGCTTGCAAGGATATCCCCGATTAAGGCAGCCGGGTCAAAAACCAGCCGCCGGAACAGAAAAACCGCCGCAAGGCATATCAGGAGGAAGACATGAGTTTATACGGATCGCTTTACTCGGGCGTGTCGGGCTTGAAATCGCAGAGCAACCGCATCGGCATTATCTCCGACAACATCTCGAACACCAACACCATCGGTTACAAGGGCGGATCGGGCGTGTTCGAATCGCTGGTCACCAACTCGGGCACCGTCGCCTACTCCCCCGGCGGCGTGCTCGGCCAGACCAAGCAGCAGGTGAGCCGCCAGGGTTTGCTCCAGACCACCGATTCGGCCACTGACATCGCCATCTCCGGTAAAGGCTTCTTCGTGGTCAGCTCCGGCGCGGAAACCGGCTCCGGCGAAGTCCTCTACACCCGCGCCGGCGCGTTCACGCAGGATTCGCTGGGCAATTTCAGAAACTCCGCAGGCTTCTACCTCCAGGCCTGGCCGCTTGACCGCGAAGGCAAGCTCCCCGGCGCCAGCGGCAACTTGAACACCACCTCCGCCACCTCGCTCTCGAGCTTGGAGACGGTCAACGTGCAGTCTTTGACGGGCGTCGCCGCGGCCACCACTAAAATTTCAGTGAGCGCCAATCTGCAATCCTCGCAGAGAGCGTTCCTGGGGCAGGGCGGCACGGTGGATATGGACGCCAAGACGGCATATAATTTCGGCATCAGCTCCAAAGACATCATCGCCCCTGGCGGCGCCAACTCGCTTGCGCGCAACGACAAATTCACCGTTACCACCGGTACAGGCCTTAGCTACTCCTACCGCTACGGCGGCTTCACCTTCACCCGCGCGATGGACGGCTCTTCCCTTGGCGACAGCGGAACTACCCCGATCAGCGCCCCTCTTACGCTCGGTAACAACCCTTTTGCCATGACGAACGGCAGTGATGTGGTAACCGTAACGTCGAACGGGCACGGCCTGGCCAATGGCGCGGTTGTTACGCTCTCCGGCGTGGCAGGCACAGTCGGCGGCGTTCCGTCATCCAGCTTTAACCAAAGCTTTGTCATCAGCAACGTTACCACCAACACGTTCAATATTACGCTTGCTTCCGGAGTGGCCGACAACAACTACGCCGCTACCGGCGGCGCAGGCATCAGCGTCGTCACCCGCCCCTTCGTCGGCACGGTGATGGATGCATCCACGCCGACCGGCGCTTTCCTGGGCGTCACCGGCATTAGCGGCTTCACTTCGGCGGCGCTGTCCTTCAGCATCGTCACGCCCTCGCTCGGCACGCAGACCTTCACCTACACCGCCGCCACGCCGAACGCGCAGCTGAAACAGTTCAATAACCTCACCAACCTGGCAACCGCCATCAACGCCGTGGACGGCCTTTCCGCCCGTGTCGTGAACGGCAAAATGTATGTCGGCGCGGTGGATGCCAACGAGCCGATCACCTTCACCAACGGCAGCACCATCGGCGATTCCGGCCCGCCGGTGAAATCCGGCCTCGACTGGGTGGGCGAGTTGGGGTTGGCCGACATTGTGGCAGGCGACGACCGCTTCGCCTCGATGGAAGGCCTGGCCAAGCTGGTGAACAACTCGCCCGGGCTTTCGGCCACCGTCACCAACCCGCAAGCGGATTCGACGCTCTCCATCAACGTAAACGATCCGCTGGATACCATTACCTTTAGCGATCCCGCAGTGGCAGCTCCGCTCGCGCCGTTTACCTCGGCGACACCGTTCAGCACCGCTTCGGGCAGCACGACCGTGACCGTCTCCACGCCTTCGCCGCACGGCCTGAAAACGGGTGATATCATCACCCTCGACCCGACGGGTTTCGCCGGCTATCCGGCAGGTACCGTCAACGGTATCCCGTATACGGATTTCAACGGTCAATTCAGCATCCGCGTCACCGGCCCGTCGACTTACACCATTATCACCGCCACGGCTGCAACCTCTTCCGGCCCGGATGGCGACACCGGCCTGGTCATGACGCCGCCGAATAACTCCGGCTCCGTCGTGGCGGAACTCGGGCTGGTCGATTCGCTCGACGGCGCTCCCTATTCGCAGCAGACCACCGGCGAGCTTGGCCCGGCATACGATGCGGAAGACAGCAACAAGAACATGGCCGCAGGCCTCATCGTGCCGCAGTACTTTACCAACGTGCGCATCTACGATTCGCTGGGCACGGGTCATGAAATACGCGTCGGCTTCATCAAGGTGGCATCCAACACCTGGGCGGCGGAAATCTACGCCGTGCCGAAAACGGACGTTTCCGACAATTACCCCGACGGGCAGCTGGGTTTCGGCACCATCACCTTCAACGGCGACGGTTCGCTCCGCACGGTCAGCTCCGGCCTGATCTCGGCCTTCGACGTGAATTGGACGAACGGCGCCGCCGAAAGCGCCATCTCGCTCAACTGGGGTACGGCAGGCCTGCCTTACGGCACGGTGGGCGCGACGCAGATCGGCAAAACCGACGGCGTCAGCCAGTTCGACGCCAACTACAAGCTCAACTTCGTGACTCAAAATGGTGTGCCGGTGGGCGAACTGACGGGCGTGACCATCACGGAAGCGGGCATTGTGGTCGCCAACTACAACAACGGCGAGACGCAGCAGCTCTATAAAATCCCCATCGCCGATTTCGCTAACCCCGACCAGATGCAGACGGTCAGCGGCAACGTGTTCAACCGCACCAACAATTCCGGTGAGGTGAACCTGCGCGAAGCCGGCACCAACGGCACGGGCAACATCCAGTCCTCGACGCTCGAATCCTCCAACGTCGAGCTGGCCGAACAGCTGACGGACATGATCGTGGCGCAGCGCGCCTACCAGGCGAGCACCAAGGTCATTACCACCGCGGACAGCCTGCTCGAAGAGCTGAACCGTATCTTAACCTAAAGCCAGTAGGCGAAGAGGTTAGGCGACAAAGGGGAAAAGCAATCGCTTTTCCCCTTTAAGCGCTTCATGGGGAAATCGTTAATTTCGCATCGCCTATTCGTAAATTCGAGAGGATTGTGCATTGACAAAGCACCGCATCCTCATTACTTAAACTCCTTAAGGCAAGCACAATGCGGCGGGGCGTTTTCATTCCCTCCAGAATTGTTAAAAAATGCCGTTCTATAATAGGATAGGTGAGTGACATGGCAAATTTGAAAAACTTTGGCGATTCGGAAAGGAACCCATATGGCTGCAAAGGAACCAGCAGGTAAAAAGATTAACCTTACCGGTAAACGCAACCTCACCATCCGTATTAAAGACATGGGCGACAATGACGCCGCCATCACCAATATGATGATGGATCCGCGCTATCTCCGCCAATCCTCCTCGCTGATTCAGGACGCGCTGCAAAAGGGCTTCGACGTGCTCCAGCTCGCCAACGGGGACATCGTCACCACCGGCACCAAAACGGTCGTCTACCAGTACACGTGGGACGAAGACCGCGGCAAGCTCGCGCGCATCAAGGTCGACCGCAAAGCCCGCAAGGAAGCCGGCCTGCCGGAAGAGGAAACCGCCGAGCAAGAGGAACAGGAAGAGCTGGAAGACGCTTAAGGCTTAGAAGTCGAGAATAGAAGAAGTCGAGAAAAGGGGGCAGCGATGCCTCTTTTTTTTTATTCTTATATTCCCCCTCCAATATACTCCCGCCGCACCCGCGCCCCGATCCGCGTCAGCACCTCGTAGCCGATCGTGTGCGCGTCGCGCGCCAGGTCGTTGACGGTATACTCGGCATTCAGGAATTCCGCCCGCGCGCGGGGAAGGGCGGCTTCCGGTACGGCGCTCACATCCAGGGCGATCATGTCCATCGACACCCTGCCCATCACCGGCACGGCCTGGCCTGCAATCCAGGCATGGCCGCGGTTGCTCATCCGCCGCGTGTATCCGTCGGCATAGCCCAGCTGCACAATGGCCACGCGCGCGCCTTCCAGCAGCGCCACGCTCGCCCCGTAGCCGATGGTTTCATGGCGGTCGAGCGTGCGAATTTGCATCGCCGGCGCGCTTAAAACTGCCACCGGCAGCATCGGGTTGCCGCTTTCGGTCGGCTGGATGCCGTAGAGCGCGCAGCCGGGGCGGGCGAGATCGAAATGGAAACCGGAATCCAGGAATATCCCGGATGAGTTGCAGAAACTGACAGGCAACTCGCCGAGCCTATCCCTGGCATGCTGGAGGCGCGCCAGCTGCTCGGCGTTTTTGGGATGCTCCGGCTCATTGGCGCAGGCCAGATGGCTCATCAGCATCGTGACATGCTGAAGCTCTCCCCCGGCCTCTTCCAGCTCCGCCGCGGAAAAGCCTAAGCGGCACATGCCGGTATCGGTGTGCAGCATGGCCGGCGCGCCGCCTTTTTCGTTCCAGCGTTTCAATTGCTCCGGCGAATTGAGCACCGGCGTCAGGCCGTGCGCGAGGTATTCCCCTTCTTCGCCCGGATAGGGGCCGTGGAAGACGGTAATATCCACACTATCCCCTCTCAAGGGGGAGGAGGAAGTGAGAGAGGGAGAAGTAAGCGACGCCCGCAGTGCAATGCCTTCATCGAGCGTCGCCACGAAAAACCGGCGGCAGCCTTCGGCATGAAGCGCCTGAACGACTGCCGCGCAGCCTAGGCCGTACGCATCCGCCTTGACCACGGCGGCGCATTCCCGACCCGTGAACCGCTTGCGCAGCAGGCGGTAATTCGCCCGCACAGCGGAAAGGTCAACGGTCAGGGTAGGGGCGGGGTGAAGCGTCATGCGCCAAGCAGTAATTCGTCAAACGCCTGGCCGCAAGCCTTAATATCCGCGTTGCTCCTTGGCTAAGTCTTTGAATTGCGTCACGCTGCCGTCAAAGAAGAGCTTTACGTTGCCGATGGCGCCCTGGCGGTGCTTGGCGACGATCACCTCCGCCACGTTCATCACCCGGTTCATCTCCTCCTGCCACTTGGCGTATTTCGCCTCGTCCGACATGGAAGGCTCCGAGCGCCCGATATAATATTCCTCGCGGAAGATGAACAGCACCACGTCGGCGTCCTGCTCGATGCTGCCCGATTCGCGCAGGTCGGAGAGCAGCGGGCGCTTGTCCTCGCGGCTTTCCACCGCGCGGGAAAGCTGAGAGAGGGCCACCACGGGGATATCCAGCTCCTTGGCGATGGCTTTCAGGCCTTGCGTGATTTCCGAGACTTCCTGCACCCGGTTGTCGCTCGCCTTGGTGGCCGATGCGCGCACCAGCTGGAGATAGTCCACTACCAGCAGGCCTAAATTGGCGGTGCGCTTCAACCGCCGCGCGCGGGTGCGGAGCGCGGCGATGGACAGCGCGGGCGTGTCATCGATATGGAAGGGCAGCTGCGCCATCTCGGTGCTGATCCTCACCAGCACATTGAACTCATCGTGGCTTAATCCTCCGTGCAGCAGTTTTTGCGACGGCAGCGCGCAGGCCGCCGCCAGCAGGCGCGTAGCCAGCTGCTCGGACGACATCTCCAGCGAGAAGAAGCCGACGCTTTTCATTTGCTTAGGCTCAAGGCCTAGATCCTTGGCTTCCCGATGGAACGCCTTGCAGGCGTTGAAGGCGATGTTGGTGGCCAGCGCCGTCTTGCCCATGGAAGGCCTGCCCGCGAGGATAATCAAGTCGGAGCGCTGAAGGCCGCCTAGCATCTCGTTTAAGTCGGTGAGGCCGGTATCCACGCCCACGATGCGCCCGTTATTGCGAAACGCGCTCTCCGCGCGCATCACGGCGGCGGCAAGCGAGGTGCGGATGGGCATGAAGCCTTTCTCGCCCGTCCCTTCCGCGGACAAGCGGAACAGCTTCTGCTCCGCCTGCTCGATCAGCTGGGTGGAAGAGGCGTCGATATCCGGCGCATAGGCCTGGTTCACCACCTCTTCGCCGATGCCGATCAGCTCGCGCTTCAAGGCGAGGTCATAGATCATCTGCGCGTAGTCGTGCGTGTTAAGCACGTGGATGGCGGCGGCAGCGAGCTTGACCAGGTAAGTGCCGCCGCCGACATCGGCCAATGCCTCATCCTGCTCGAAATAATGTTTCAGCGTCACCGGATTGGCGATCATGCCGCGGTCATGGAATTTCTGGATGGCGGCGAAGATGCGCTGGTGCACCGGCTCATGGAAATGCAGATGCGCCAGCGCGTCGCCGATGGCATTGAGCGCTTCGTTGTTGACCAAAAGCGCGCCCAAGAGCGCCTGCTCCGCCTCCACGTTGCACGGCGGCTGGCGGTAGGGGAGGGAGACGGTTTCCTCCGTCCGGGCGAGTTCGAGGGCGGCTGGGGTCATAAAAATCTAAACAAGGGGGAAATCATCATTCCATATGTGCAATGGCGGCGCAAGATTTCGTTGCGCAGACATTGCGTGCGCCTGCCAAGTTCTCCATATCACTCACATGGAGGCGCTCACCCATTCCCCCGATTATATCGTGCCCGATCTGCTCGCGCATGGCTTGAAGCTGGTCTTGTGCGGCACGGCGCTGGGGCACCGTTCGGCGCAGGAAAAGGCGTATTACGCCAACCCTGGCAATCAGTTCTGGAAAGCGCTGCACCGCATCGGTCTGACGCCGCGGCAGTTCACCCCAAGCGAATACCCCAAGCTGCTGGACTTAAAGATAGGCCTCACGGATTTATGCAAAACCGTCTCCGGCAACGACGACCAGCTACCGCCGGACGCCTGGAACCCGGAAAGCCTGATGGAGAAGATGCGGCATTTCCAGCCCGGCCTGCTCGCCTTCACCAGCAAAACGGGGGCGGAGTGTTTTTTCCGCCATCACTACCGGCGGAAGATCACGGAGTACGGCCTGCAGCCGGAAACGGTAGGGCGCACGCGGCTCTACGTCTGCACCTCGCCGTCAGGGCGCGCCCGCCGCTTCTGGCGCGAGGATGTCTGGCAGGCGCTGGCGGAGATGGTTAACGGTTAATGGCGTCTTTACTATTTGCTTGACACGCACCGTGCCCGTGCTAATTCTCAAGGCACTTTTTGGCTGCACCGGTTCATCTCTAACACAAATGAGAAGCGAACGCGGTCGCAGATGCGAGATTAATGATAGTCTCGCAATATATGCGCTCCCGGGTTGCGACCCGGGGCGTTCCCGCGCCTCTCCAACGTGGAGGGGTGCTACTCACATCTCATGTCCCATTTCGAGGGAACTCAGATGACCAAACTGCTCGGCGGTCTGGCGGCGACGGTCGCGGCTTCCATCGGCGGCTACTTCGGTATCCCGATGCTCGAGAAGATCGCGGAGAAGTCCGACATGGCCACCACCGACGTGCTTCTCACGACCATCCTGCTCGTCCTCGTCGGCGACAGGGTCTACAAGGGCAGCGCGGACCTCGTCAGCAACTACACCGACCCCGACAAGGTGGCGGAGCGGCAGCTGAAGAGGGAGCAGCGGCGGCAGGCGCGCGCCGACCGGCGTGACCAGCGGCAGGCCAAGCGCTTCGGTATGACGCTCGCCGAGTACCGGCAGGCGCTGCAGAAGAAGGGGCAGATGGCCGATTCCAAAAGCGGCAACGGCCTGCTCATCTCCGGTCGCTCCTGACATCCGTCAGGCGGCGTCGAAGCCGAAAACCCGCGGGCAACTGCGGGAAGAGCAGCAGCGGCAGGCGCGGCGCGCGAAAGCCATCAGGATGATGGAAAGCGCGGTGCGCAGTGTCGAGAAGAAAGAGGCCAACCGGCTCTGGCGAGAAAGCCAGCAGCCCAACGCCTAACCCGTCCGGGAGACCCGATGCCCTCAAAAGCATCCGGTCTTCCGGCTTTTTTAATCTTAAGAACATATTGCAGTAAAAAACAGCGCATGGGCATGCATGGATGCCAGCCTACGCTGGCATGACAGAAAATCTATCCGCCCTTCCGCTTGCCCCGGATCTGTTCGCGGGCGGTGAAATAGCCGCTGGTCTGGCCGCTTTGCACTACGCGGCCTGCGGCGTTGCGGCTGGCTTCCGTGTTCGCTTCCCTCCGCGCTTCCAGCAGGGCGGGCGATACGCCCCGCTCCGTTTGCATCTTGTTCAGCAGCTTCTCCGCCTTCTTCTCGCTGCGGGCGCGCTTGTTTTCTTTAAGCGACAGGATGAACCCGCCGCTGGCATGCGGCTCGATGGCGACGATGTGGCGCTGCACGCGGGGTTTTTTCGTGCCGCCGCTCTGCGCATTGGCGGGCTTGTCCTTGCGGTAGATGAGGATGTAAAGCCGCGTGGGCGTCGGCAGCGAGATTTCGGGGAAGGCTTCGTGCATGCGCTGCATCTGCGCCTGCGCCGCTTCCAACGTGGGGTGCACGGCGGGTTTCTTTAAACCGCGCAGCAGCGGGTGCTGCAGATCGGGCATGGCGTATTGCGGGCGCTTGCGCTGGGGGTGCTTCTGCTTCAGCTGCACTTTCTCCGCGTGCAGGCACCAGCGGCGGCTGTCGGCGGTGGGGCGGATGGTGATGTGCGCATAATGGCCGAGGAACCCCTGCTTGCGCTCCTCCTCCGTCAGTCCGAATCCTTTAATCCATAGGGTGAGCGTATCGATCTGGGAGAGGTCGGCTTCGTGCTCCACCTTGTATTGGTGGCGGATGCGTGCCAGCGCGCTCAACGCCTGTTCGCGCGTCTCGAAACGGAACGATTCGGAAAGAACGGACTGGATCACCAGATGGTGGGTGCTGGCGAAAACATCGTGCGACATAAGGTTTCTCCTTAGGTTCCGGCTATGTTCATAGCGCACCGGCGGAGCGAATGCAAACGATGACTTAATGAATTTTAAAACTTTCGCCCGCTCAATTATTTAGCGGCTTCCCTGTTTCCAGCATGTGCGCGATACGGTCTTGCGACGGTTGCATGCGGATCAGCTCCATGAAACCTTCACGTTCAGCCTCCAGCACATCCTGCTCACTGCCGGAAACAGAAAGCACGCGCGCCAGCACCTTGCCGATGGTTTTGGTGTGCGGAGCCAGTCCTTCTTCGGCCTTGCACGCATCCGGCGCGCCGCCGCGGATCGTTGCCGGTTTGGGCGGGGCGTAGCCTTCGGCGAGTTGCAGCGCGCGCCCCTTGGCGTCCGCCAGCAGGCGCTTGCGGTTCATGGTGACGCGGTCGGATTCGCGCAGCACGCGCATCGCACGCGCATCGTCGGAGGAGGAAGCCCTCTTCGCACCCAGGATAAGCTTGAACGGCGTCTCCGCATTGCCGTGGCGGATCAGCATTTCCTTGCAGCCGCCCCAGGCGGGCACGATACCCACCTGCGCCTCGACCAATCCCGGATAGGCTTCCGCATGCGCCTGGACGCCCGCACAGTGCAGCGCCATCTCGCACCCGCCGCCCAGGGCCAGGCCGGAGAGCGCAGCGACGGAAGGGATGGCGGAGAACTTAAGCTGCATCATCATCGCTTGCCCGCGCCGGATGCGCGTCTCGATGGCGGCGAAATCGCCCGACCGGGCATTGTCCAGGAAGTAATTCAGGTTCGCGCCCGCCGAGAAAACGCCCGCATCGTCATGCCCAATGACCAATGCTTTCAAATTGCTCGCCAGCGTCTCTTCCAGGAGGTCGAACACGGCTTCGTCGAACACGTGCATCTTGGTCGTGATTTCGAAACAGCCCACGCCGTCGCCCAGATCCCACAGCGCCGCCGCATCGTTTGCAAGCAGCGGGGCGGCGCCGCGCTTGGCATCTTTCAGCAGAAGCACGCCGGGGGCTTGCCGGAGCGGCGCATAAGCGCCTTCCAGCGTGAGATACGCGTTGTCCCGGTAAAACATTTTGCCGCGCGCCTTCTCCAGCAGCGGCGGCACGTCCCGTTTCTCCTTCTCCAGCCGCGCGATGAACGCATCCACCCCGATCCGGTCGATCAGCTCGAACGGGCCGTACGCCCAGTTGTATCCCTCCCGCATTGCCGCATCGACGGAAACGATATCGTCCGCAATCTCCGGCACGAGGGATGCGGCGTAGACGAGCGTCCGCGACAGCACCGCCCACGCGTATTCCGCGCTCGCGTCCTGATGCGAAAGCAACGCTTTGACGTCTTTCGCCTTGGCGCCGGCGGAAGTCGGCTTCATTTCCGCGCGGTATTCGCCCGTTATGAGATCAAGCGATTCGCGGATGCGCTTCTCCCCGTCTCTCCGCATCCGGGTGAAGCCGCCCTTGCCTTTGCGCCCCGTGTAGCCTTGGGCGATCAGGTCTTTGAGCAGCTTCGGCTCCGTCTCCAACTGCCGGAACGGATCGGAAGGGGGGAGCGAATGCAGCATCGACTGCGCGATCAGCGGCATCAGATCCAGCCCGATCAGGTCGAACAGGCCGAACACGCCCGTCTTCGGCACGCCGATGGGCTTGCCCATCACCGCGTCGGCCTCCTCGATGGGAATGCCGCGCGCCATCGCCTCGTTTAAGCCCGCAACCATCCAGAACACGCCGATCCGGTTGGCGATGAAGCCGGGCGTGTCTTTGACGGGGACGATTTCCTTGCCTAAAAATACATCGGCGAAGCGCACCAGCGCATCGAAGCTTTTGGCGCTGGTTTTCGCCCCTTTCAGCACTTCCAGCAGACGAAGATGGCGCGGCGGGTTAAAGAAATGCGCGATGCAGAAATCCTCCGCGATGTGGGCAGGCAGCCCTTCCATCAGCTCATGCAGGGGAAGCGTGGAGGTGTTGGAGGAAAGCACGCAGCCTTTCTTTCGCACCGCATCCACCTTGCGGTAGACGTCCTGCTTGATGTTTTTTTTCTCGATGACCGCTTCGATGATCCAGTCGGCATCCGCAAGTAGCGGCAGATCGTCTTCCAGATTGCCGCATTTTACCAGCTTGGCGCGCTCCGGCGAAAGAAACGGCGATGGCTGGGCGTTCAGCATGCGCGCAACCGCGCCTTCGGCATGGGCGTTACGGTTGGGGTTGTCCTTGGCGGGGATATCGAGCAGCACCACGGGCACGCCCGCATTGGCCGCATGCGCCGCGATGCCCGACCCCATCACGCCCGACCCGAGCACGCCGATTTTGCGGATATCCATTGTCTGCCTCCCTAGCCGTAATGGTAGCGGCAGGAAAGCACAATCACGGAGCCGTTGTCTACGCGGTAAATCAGGCGGTGCTCACGGTCGATGCGGCGAGACCACCAGCCGGTGTATTCATGCTTGAGCGGTTCCGGTTTGCCGAGGCCGGAGTAGGGGGAGCGTTGGATGTCGACAAGGAGCGAAGCAATTTTGCGAAGAGTTTTTTCATCATGTTTTTTCCAATAGGCGATATGCTTATCTGCCTTCGGTTCAAATTTAATCTTCAATGCCCCATTCCTTCTTGAAGGCCTCCATGGATTCGTAAACGACATATTCTTCTATCGGTGTCTCAAGCGCCTTTCTCAGATGCGCGGCATTGGCGGGCGAGGCGTTCAGGTAGGCCGTCTCGTCCATCTTCTCGTAATCGTCGCGCGCCACCAGCACCACGTCGGGCAGGTCACGGCGCTTGATGAGGAGCGGCTCATGCTCGTCGCATACCTTATCGAGATAGAATTTCAGATTGCTGCGCAATTCGCTGTAAGTGACGGCGTCGTTCATAAATATCTCCTAATTTGTACAAGGTTATTGTACAATAAAGTCGTGCCTTGCGCAAGCGGGCATTTGTCCTTATCGTCCGAAGCCCTTATGCAGAACCATACCACCGATGTCGTCATCATCGGCGCGGGGCCGATAGGCCTTTTCGCCGTGTTCGAGCTGGGCATGCTCAAGATCCGCGCCCACGTGGTCGATACGCTGGAGGCGGTCGGCGGCCAGTGTGCGGCGCTCTACCCGGAAAAGCCGATTTACGACATTCCCGCGCACCCCTCGATCCTGGCGGAAGAGCTGGTGGAAAAGCTCTGCGCGCAAGCAGCGCCTTTCTCGCCCGTCTACCATCTCGGCCAGCGCGTGGAGAAGGTGGAGCGCACTGGCAGCGGCTGGCGCGTCGGCACGTCCGCAGGCGTTACCATCGACTGCAAGGCCATCCTGATCGCCGCCGGGTGCGGCGCGTTCGGGCCGAACCGCCCGCCGCTTGTCGGGATCGAGGCGTATGAGGGCAAAAGCGTATTCTACCTCGTCTCGCGCCGCGAGGCGTTCCGCGGGCAGAAGGTGGTGATCGCAGGCGGCGGCGATTCCGCCGTGGACTGGGCGGTATCACTCGCCGAGCTGGCCGAGAAAATTTATGTGGTGCACCGCCGCCCGAAATTCCGCGCCGCGCCCGAGACGGTTGCGCGCATGGAAGCGCTGGCGGAACAGGGCAAGATCGAGATGGTGATTCCTTACCAGCTTGATGGGCTAGAAGGTGAGGGCGGCAAGCTTGCCCAAGTGATCGTGGCGGATCTGGAGGGGAATAAAAAAGCGCTTCAGGCGGATGTGCTGCTGCCCTTCTTCGGCCTGGCGATGGAGCTGGGGCCGATTGCCGAATGGGGCTTGAACCTGGAGCAGAACCATATTGCCGTGGATGCCGCGACGATGGCGACCTCCGCGCCAGGCATTTTCGCCGCGGGCGACATTGCCACCTATCCCGGCAAGCTCAAGCTGATCCTCTGCGGCTTCTCGGAAGCGGCAATGGCCGCGCATGCAATATACCCCTTGGTGCATGAAGGCAAGGCGCTCCATTTTGAATACTCCACCAGCAAGGGCGTGGCGGCATGACGGCGCGCATCATCGACGGCAAGGCCTATGCGGAAGGCTTGCGCGCGCGCGTGGCCGGGGAGGTGAAGGCGCTTGCAAGCGAAGGCATAACGCCAGGTCTGGCCGTGGTGCTGGTGGGCAACGATCCGGCCAGCGAAGTCTACGTGCGCAACAAGGTGAAATTCAGCGAGGAAGTGGGCATCCGCTCCACCGAAAGGAAGCTGCCCGCCGACGTTTCGGAAGCGGAGTTGATTGCGGAAATCGAGCGCTTGAACGCCGATCCTACCGTCCACGGCATCCTGGTGCAGCTGCCTTTGCCGAAGCATATCCGCGAAGCCGCCGCGATCCAGTCCGTTCGCCCGGAGAAGGACGTGGACGGATTTCATGTCATCAATGCCGGGAAGCTCGCTACCGGGCTGGACGGGCTGGTGCCATGCACGCCTGCGGGCTGCCTGATGCTGATCAAGGACGCGGTGCCCAAGCTGGCGGGCAAGCGCGCGCTGGTCATCGGGCGCTCGAACATCGTCGGCAAGCCGATGGCCATGCTGCTGCTGCGCGAAAGCTGCACCGTGACCATCGCCCATTCGCGGACGGAGAATCTGCCGGAATTGTGCCGGCAGGCGGACATTGTAGTCGCTGCCGTCGGCCAGGCGGAGATGGTCAAAAGCGCCTGGATCAAGCCCGGCGCCGTGGTCATCGACGTCGGCATGAACCGCGTGACGGATGAGAATGGAAAATCGCGCTTAACCGGCGATGTGGACTATGCGGAAGCCGTGGCAGTGGCAGGCGCCATCACGCCCGTGCCGGGCGGCGTGGGGCCAATGACGATTGCATGTTTATTGGCGAATACGGTGAAGGCGGCGAGAGGATTGCTAGATTGCTGAGTTGCTAGGTTTCTCGGTAATTTCACTTAGAAACTAAGAAACCCAGCAACCAAGAAATTTGCTTATGCCGCTTCTTCCTCACTCGCAGCATCCGATTCATTGCGCACGACGTTGAGAGTCACCGGCACGCTCACCTCCGGGTGCAGCTGTACGTTCACCGTGTAATTGCCCGTGGTTTTAATTACGTCTTTGAGCACGATCTGGCTGCGGGTGACTTCGTGGCCTTTGGCTTTCAGCAGCTCGGCGACGTCGCGGACGTTGACGGAGCCGTAGAGCTTGCCCTCTTCGCTGGCCTGGCGCACGAGCGACAGGGAGAGGTTTTCGTATTTCTTCGCGGCTTTTTCCGCATCGGCGCGGGCGCTGGCGTTCTTCGCCTCGATCTCGGCGCGGCGCTCCTCGAATTGCTTTTTCGCGCTTTCGGTGGCGCGCATGGCTTTTTTCTGCGGGATCAGGAAATTGCGCGCGAACCCGTCGCGCACCTTCACGATCTCCCCCATGTTGCCTAAGCGGTGAATGCGTTCCAAAAGAATAACTTCCATAGGTATCAATCCTTTTTTGCTATTGTATTCATATTATCGTCAGGCCGTCGGCTTGGCGGTGAGTTCCCTGCATTGCCGGAGCACGCCGAACCCTGCCAGCCCCAGCGCCGGCCAGAACAGCGCGAGCGACACGGCGTAAAGCATGAACAGCCAGAAGCCGCTGTTCGGCCACTCCTTCACGGCGCGGGCGGCGACACTAGCACCGAGCAGGAAATAAGGCAAAAGGAATATGATCAGCAACACTTTGGCCGCAAAGGCGATGGTTCCGCCGGAAGAGGCAAGGAGGGCGGCGGCGCCGAGCAGCGCCAGATGCCATGCGGGCAGCGAGAACGGCTCCAGCGCCAGGGAACGGCGCACCGCGGTATTTTTCCTGGCAAGCAGGCGGTTGGCCGCCCAGGCATGGGCGTAAAAGAGCAGCACCCACCACCACACGGCCACGCCCAGCATGAAGAATGTGCTGCCCGCCGCCATGTCCAGGATGGCCGACTGCATGCTCGGGTCGAGCGTTTCCACGCCGCGGCGGAAGGCGTTTTCCATCGATGCCTGCACGCCCCCCGTAGGGAAGAGATGCGCCTCAACGAACAGGAACACCAAACCCATGTAGAGGGTGATGTCAGTTAATAGCGCGCCCGTTTTCTGCCATGCCATGCTGCCGTCGCGGTCAAGCGTAAGGGCGGCGGGCGCAAACAGCAGCACCGGCACGGCCAAGGCGCTGATGTAGACGAGAAAGGCGCTGGACGAGCCGATGGCGGCAATCAGCAGCCCCGCCCCACCCACTGCGGCCAGCAGCGGCTGGAACCCGCGGCTTAACCCCAGCATGAGCAGCGGCAGCGTGGGCAGTTGCAGGAAGAGGAAGCCTAAGCCCAGCGCGAATACGGCAAAAAAAAGCACCGCGCTGCTGGCGGCGGCAACGATGGAGGAAAGCCAATAAGCGTGCATAGGTGCATCAGGGCGGAGAAGTGCCCGATGCCGGTCGGGCGGCTATTGCGAGACGAACGGCAGCAGGGCGAGGTTGCGCGCGCGCTTGATGGCCTGCGCCAGCACGCGCTGTTTCTTGTGCGAAACGGAGGTGATGCGGCTGGGTAGGATCTTGCCGCGCTCCGAGATGAAGCGGCTTAGGAGCTTCGTGTCTTTATAATCCACCTTCGGCGCGTTGGGGCCGGAAAGCGGGCAGGTTTTCTTGCGGCGGAAAAAGACCTTGCGCCCCATGCCGGGACCGGAGGCGGTGGCGGAAGAGGCGGGTTTGCTGGCGTATTCCATGGATGTCGATACCTTATATGCTAACGTTTAGAGCGGTTATTCGGCGGCGGCGGCAACGGGTTCTTCCCCTTCGGCGCTTGCCTCGTCGCGCCCGGCGCGGCTGCTCATGATGGGGGAGGGGTTTTCATCGATCTCATCGACGCGCACGGTAAGCGAACGAATGATCTCCTCGTTGATGCCGATATTGCGCTGCATTTCCTTCACCGCGTCGAACGGCGCATCCAGCCCCAGGAGGATGTAATGCCCCTTGCGGTTCTTCTTGATGCGGTAGGCGAGCGAGCGCAGTCC
>CAYMDD010000001.1:16029-32306 GCA_964389045.1 uncultured Rickettsiales bacterium | reverse complement strand
CTCTGCGCAATCAAGGGAGAGCCTGTCGAAGCGCTGCTCAGTGCAAGGCCGGAAGATGCGGAAGCAATGAAATACGTCTATTTCGACGTATTGAACAACAATACGCCGCATGAGAGCGAATATTGCGCCGTCGGCGGTAAGCTCGAAGGCAGGTGCTTTCTGGAGCAGGTGATTCCACTGCCGGGCGGCATCGCCGTCACCTGCCGCGACATTACCGAGCGGAAAGCAGTGGAGCGCATCAAGAACGAGTTCATTTCCACCGTTAGCCATGAGCTGCGCACGCCGCTTACCTCTATCCGCGGATCGCTGGGGCTGATTATGGGCGGCGTGGCGGGCGAAATGTCAGAGAAAGCGAAAAACCTGCTTTCCATCGCTTATAATAATTGCGAACGGCTGGTGCGTCTGATTAATGACATTCTCGATATCGAGAAAATCGAATCGGGCAATATGGCGCTCCATTGCAAGCCGGTGAGCGTATCCGCTGCGGTAGAGCAGGCGGCGGAGGCCAACCAGGCATTTGCGGAGAAATTCGGCGTGCGCATTTTAGTAGAGAAAGAGGCTTCGTCCGAAGAGTTGCAAGTGCTCGCCGATGCCGACCGTCTGATGCAGGTGCTGACCAACCTGATTTCCAACGCCGTCAAGTTTTCCCCCCAGGGCTGGGAAGTGCGGCTGCGCTGGGAGCTTACCGGCAACGCGGTGCGCTTTGAAGTGCAGGATAAAGGGCATGGCATACCGGAGGAATTCCAGCCGCGTATCTTCCAGAAATTCGCCCAGGCCGACAGCTCGGACACCCGCAAAGCGACGGGCACGGGGCTGGGCTTGAGCATTGTCAAAGCCATTGTAGAGCAAATGAACGGCAGCATCGGGTTTATCAGCACTCCGGGCAAGGGCACCTTATTTTTCTTCACACTGCCCGTTGCGCCAAGCGCGGCGCAGGCGCAGCAGCCGGTGGATAAAGCCGCCGCAGTCCGTGGAAGGGTCTTGGTATGCGAGGATGAACCGGATATCGCCAGCCTGCTTACCGCCATTCTGGAGCGTGCAGGCTTCGCAGTGGATGTGGCGGCCACAGCCGCTAAAGCCAGCGCGCTGCTTAAGATCCATTGTTATTCCGCCATGACGCTCGATCTGATGCTCCCCGACAAGCACAGCATCGCCTTTATCCGCGAGCTGCGCGCCAACCCGGCTTATCTGGAACTTCCCATTGTAGTTGTCTCCGCCAAGGCGGAGGAGGGGAAAAAAGCGTTAAATGGCGATGCCATCGGCATTATCGACTGGATGGTAAAGCCTATCGACGTCAAGAGGCTTGTCGCTCTCATCAATCAATACGGCTTATCACCGGAAAAGCCTCGCATTCTTCACGTGGAGGATGACTACGATATCGTGGAAGTCGTGCGGATTGCTATGGGCGCACAGGCGGAAATCATCCAGGCGGATTCGCTCCGCAGCGCCGAAATGCTGTTGAGAAGTCAGGACTTCAACCTGGTCATTCTCGACATTGGCCTGCCGGACGGCTACGGTACGGAACTTCTGCCGCTGCTCGGCAGCCAGGGTAAGCACCCCACACCGGTCATTCTCTTCAGTGCGGCTGAAATTCCTCAAGAGCTGGGCGCGCAGGTGCAGGCCTCGCTGATTAAATCCCGCACCTCGGAGCAGAAGCTCCTGCAAACCATCAGCCGGCTTATCAGCCCCAACCATACGCAACCCGGTGGAGAGCGTGCATGAAAACACTTAAAATTCTCTATGTCGAGGATGAGCCGGATATCCGCAGTATCGCCGTCATGGCGCTGGAGGCTGCGGGCGGCTTCGAAGTGCGCGAATGCGCCTCCGGCCAGGAGGCGCTGAGAGAAGCGGAAACCTTTTCGCCCGACCTGTTGCTGCTCGACGTGATGATGCCCGGCATGAACGGCATGGAGGTGCTCTATAAGCTCAGATCAATGCCCGGCGCCAGCGCCGCTCCGGCCATTTTCATGACGGCCAAGGTGCAGACGGACGAAGTTGAGCAGTATATCAGCCTCGGCGCATTGGGCGTGATCGCCAAGCCGTTCGACCCGATGACGCTGCCCCGGCAAATCCGGGACATATGGAACAGCTCTCAGGAACCCGGCTCGGATTGAATGCGCGCCTTAACCAGCTTGCGGATATAGAGCGCGACGCAGGTATTCACCAATGCCATGCATAAGAATATCTGTGGAGTCGTAAAAGATGCTCTAAGCATCGCCAGCACCGCTAGCGCCGACATCACCATGAACAGCGCGTTCATCACATTATTCGCGGCAATGATGCGGGCGCGGTGCTCCACTGCGCTTTCGTGCTGCATGATGGCATAAAGCGGCACAATGAATACGCCCGCAGCCACCGCAATCATCAGCAGATCGAAAAGAATGCGCACACCCGGCATGGTCTGCAAAAGAATACCCGCGGTAAGCACCGTGCTGCGCTCGGCAAAGCCGTCGCTCGCCAGGTAGAGATCGGCGGTAAAGACGCTTAAAAACAATCCTGCCCACGGAACGAACCGCGCGCTCACCGCGCCGCCGAGCAGCTTGTTCGACACAAACGAGCCGATGCCGATACCCAGCGAAAAAACGGTTAGAAACAGGGTAACGATATGCTCGTTCCCATGCAGCACATCTCTTACATAGGCAGGAAACTGGGACAGAAACGTCGCCCCCACCAGCCAGAACCAGGAAATGCCCAGGATGGCGCGGAACACCCTGGCGTTTCTTCGGGAAAAGCCGATGATGCGCCAGGTCTCCCGCACAATGTTGAGACTGACCTGCAAGCCCGGCTCCGGCGCGGGCGCCGCCGGAATAAAGCGGCTCGCCCCATACCCCGCCGCCGCCACGGCGATCAGCAGCAGGGAAACCACCGCCTCCCCGTGCGGCGCCACAATCAACACGCCCCCGAGAATCGTGCCGAGCAGGATGGAGAGAAACGTGCCCGCCTCGATATACGCATTCCCTTCCACCAGCTCGCCTTCGTGCAGATGTTGCGGGAGCAGGGCATACTTGATCGGCCCGAAAAACGTGGAATGTGCGCCCATAAGGAACAGCGCGCCGATCAGCACCCACACATTCTCCGCGATGAATCCATACGCCGCCACGAGCATGATGATGATTTCCGCCACTTTCACCGCCCGCGCGATACGCGCGCGGTCGAGTTTATCCGCCAATTGCCCGGCAGTGGCGGAGAAAAGGAAAAACGGCAGGATGAACAACCCCGCCGCCACCGTGACAAAGATGGCGCTGTGATCTTCAGCCATGCCGCCTTTTCCGGCCATCGTGAAGGCAAGGCCCATCACCAACGCGTTTTTGAACAGATTGTCATTAAATGCACCCAGAAACTGGGTGATGAAAAGCGGCAGGAAACGGCGTGTGCGAAGAAGGGGCATGATGCTAATTCAATGTAAAAATTTCCGTGCTGCGCGCCTGCCCTTTGGTGCCGATCAGCTGAAGGCTTCCCGCGCCCGCATCCATCACAAGTGCAAGCCTGCTTAAATGGTTGGCGACAGGGTGGGTGAACCAGTCGAAGGCTTCTTCATCTCCTTTGTAACCGGCGGCTTTCCTTGCGCGCCCGTGGCTGTCGATGGCGCGGGGCATCCAGCCATAGCCGATACCGTTTAAGTCGGACTCGAAATGATTGGCGGCACATATGCTTGCCGACTGCCCGATAGACCGAAGCGCATGCCGGTCTTCCAGCCGCTCGATGACGCAGGCCTCATCCGTGCGCGCGCCGCTGACCACGTAAATCACCGGCAGGCAGATGGGCGTATTGCAGAGCATCTCCACCGCCTCCTCATACGTGGCCGCACGCTCGAACGCCTGCCGCAGCAGATGCGCCGGTGGCAGCGCACTTTTGCGGTAAACGCGCAGGCGGTTGCGCACCCAATCGGTTACGATGTTGCCGCGGTGCCTGCGCATGGGCGCCTGGTTCAGCGCGGCAGCGAACCCGCCCGGCATCATGGCGTTGAATACGCCGCTCACGCCCGGCCAGGTGACATTGTAGAACTCTCCGCCGTGCCCTCGCTGGCGCGCCACCGCCATATTCTCCCCTAGCGCCGGAAACGGCCAGTCGAGCACGCGGGTGAGGATTACGCCGTTTTCCCGCCGGTAAGCCGCGCTGGTGCAGCCCCATTCATAGGCGAGGTTCAGCGCGTAAACCCCCCTTAAATTCAGCCGTCCGGCAATGGCTGCAATCTCCGCCAGGTAAGGATTCTCCGCTTTTTCCAGCCACCTGCGCGCCACGGCATCGCCCAAGGGAAGCGCGGCGACGCAGGCGATGCGCGAAGCCAGCCCGAATGCATCGCGGCTGGCACGAAGCAGCGCCGCGGCTTTCTCCGGGTATCGTTCCACCAGATGAAGCGGCGATGCATCGCGCAGATCGACCAGAGGAATGGATTCCATGCTACTCCTTCTTTGCAAACACGAACCGCGTAGTAAACCAACTGAGACCGATCAGGCTGATACCCAGACCGAGGAAAGAAAACACCCGGAAAAGCCCGGTCAGCTCCGAGGCGTCGTAAAGGAATACCTTGCCGACGGTAAGGAACATAATGCCGATGCCCGCCACGCGCAGCTTCTGCCTGTCTTTGAGCGTGCCTTGGAACAACAGTCCCGCGCCCAGCAGCAGCCAGGCGACGGAGTAGGTGTAGATCTCGGCGTTGCGCGTTTCGCCCGTATCCAGGAACTCGCCGTGGTATAGCTGGCGGATCAGCAGCGAAAGCAGCGCAAAGCCGAGCAGCAGCGCAACAGGTTGCAGCCATTCCGCGAGCTTCGGTTTCCCATTCTGGATGAGCGCGCGCCGCGCCATCAGTGTCCAGGCAACGGGTAAGCCGAACGGCAGCCATAGCGCGTTGACGAGCGGAAACCTGCCCACGGATTCATGTGTCCACAGCGGGTTGCGTAACAGCAGGTCGAAATAGAAAATGCGGAAAAGCGCGGCTCCGCACAGCACCATCCCGCCCGTAAACACCGCACTGCGCGCATATCTTCCGCCGAGCCACAGGCAGGCTAGGCCGTAAAGGAAAATCGCGTTGGTGACGAAGCCGCGCTCGATGAATTTCGGCTTGGTGAAAAGCACGTTCTCACCGATGTGGAAAGCATGGCGCATCAGGTAATACCCCATCATCCCGAACAGCGCGATGGCCGCCGCCTCGAAACCCCGCACCAGCGCATCGTCTTTCTCCTTGCGCAACAGCAGGCTCGCATAAGCGAGCATGGCGGCGGGCAGCCCCAGCTGAAACACCGGCCAGTCCACCAGCGGCACGCGCTGGCCGCTCCATAGCTGCGCTTCCACCAGGCTGTAAACCGTCAGCTTCACCAGCAGCAAAAGCTGCGGCAGCAGAAGAAACGCAAAAGCCAGCGCCAGCGCGAAAGCTAAATGGCGCAACGCCTGGATAGGGATGCGCGTATTGATCCACGCCACCAGCATCACCTCCAGCGCGAAGGCGACGGAGAGGAATTCGCGCGGCAATTCCACCGTCAGCGCCAGCGACACGAATGCCGTGGACGCCACCGCCAGCACGCTTAAGCATCGCTGCTTCGTCTCCACGCTGTGCGGCTGTGCGAGCAAACGCGCCGCGATCAAGAGCGGCGGCGCGGCAAGCGCAACGGCGATCATACCCCATAGAGGCATGGACGGCATGAGCGCGACCGTCCACGGATAGAGCTTATAATACCCGGTAAGGTAATAAAGGAGCGATGAAACCCCCGCCAGCGCCGGCCACATTACCGGCGTGTCGGTGCGCGCGGCAAGAGCATAGCCGCTGACGCCGAGAAGCGCTGCAAAGCCGATGAGCGTCCATGCATACGGCGCATATTCCGCATCCCATGCGGCAAGCATCGCCGTGCTTAGAGCCAGCGCCACCCAGCAGGCAAAGCCGTATTGCCGTTGATTAAAATACGCGAGCGCAATGCACCCTGCGCTCATCAGCCAGAACAAGCCCCATTACAGCGTGCCCAATCCCCCGCGCATGCTTACCGCCGCCATGAGCAGCGCGCCGCCTGCCAGCGTCAGCGCGTTGAGCGTGTGCCGCAGGCCAATACGGCGCTTCGGCTCGGGCATCTCGGCGCGGCGGGAGAAAAACACCATCGTCGCCCCGCAGGCGAGCAGGAACAGCCCCAGCTCCAGCGAATCCGCGGGCGTGTGGTACGGGCTGAACAGCCACCCGAGAATCCACAGGAAACCGCCGAGCACCGCCGGGATGGCAAGCCACCACCACCCCTCTTTGCGGATGACGAAGAAAATCCCGGCAAAGACAAGATAAAGATAGAAAAACAGCAGCGACGCATCCGGGTTGCCGGAGCGGATCAGCGCCGGCGTCAGAAACCCTCCCACCAGCCCCATCAGCGCAATCGGCGCGCCGTGGAGCAGCGCCAGGATCACCGCCGCCGCCGTCACCGCCGCCATGCCGGTGAAGCCCGCCAGCGGCGGCACCAGGTTGTAAAGGCTGGTAGCGGCGAAAACGCACACATACAAATCGGCGATGCCCGCGCCGCAAATGGCCTGGGCGATGCGCGCGCCGTTGGCCACACCCGGACGCCTGCGGATTTCCTTCGCCGCGTAAAGCAGCCCGACCCCGAATACCAGCCCGAGCGCCACGCGCACGCCGGGGCTGAGCAGGCCGGTTTCGATGGAGTATTTCACCATGAAAAACCCCGCCAGCGCCAGCGCGATGCCGCCGATCCACACTGGCAACCTGGCGCCGAACTGCTGCTCGAAATTTATGCGGATTTTTTGGCGCGGGCGAGGGGGTACGGCTGCGGGTTTGGGCGCGATTTGCTTACCGGGCGATGCGGGCGCGGCATCCCTCACCGGCGGGGGCGGGGCGGAGAGAATTTGCCTCTCCAGCAAGGCGCGTAAACCGCGTATCTCGCGGCGCAGCTCCATGATCTGCACGCGCTGCACCCATGGCATCGCCAGCGAAGCCAGAACCAGCGCCAAAATCCCGAGCGCGATCAGCCAATACATGAGCAACTCCTTCAACTAAAAAGGCGCTTCTATGAATTTACCACGCAAGCATATGGACTTTTTGCACGCTTGGCTATGAAGTAATAGGATTAAAAAAAAGCGCATCGGGAACGGCTTATGGCAATGCACACGGCATCCGCAACTCGCAGGATTGTAGGCTTTCTGCTGAAAGCCGTGCTGATCCTGGCGGTTCTCCTGATTATCCTGGTGGCGGGCGCTTATTTCTACATCACCAGCGATGCGTTCGGCGAGCGCGCGGGGAAAGTCGCCTCCGGCAAGAGCGGCAGGGTGATAAGCCTTGAGCGCGTGGAAATTCGCGGGCCGGTGTCCGAGCCACGCATTATCCTGCATCAACCGAAAGTGGGCAACCCCGAATGGGCGAAAGACCCGTCGATGTTCGAGGCTGAACGCATTGAGTTTACCGTGCGTTTAAGCGAGCTGCTCCGCCTCCGGCTGAATCTGCCGGAGCTGGTGCTTGAGAAGCCGAAGATGGCATTGGAGCGGCAGTCGGCGGAGCGGAAAAACTGGGATTTCGCCACTAACCCCGCCTCCCAGGCGCTGGAAGCGCCTGCGCCGGAGAACCGTTTCGAATTCCCCGTCATTGGGCAGATGCGCATCAACAGCGGCATCATGCACTATATCGACACGCCCAAAAAGCTGGACGTGACGATGGATATCTCCACCGCGCAAGGCGAGGCGGACAAACAGGAGAACATCGTCATCAAGAGCGAGGGCACCTATCAGGGGCAGAAATTCCTGATGAATGCCACCGGCGCATCCGTCATGGAGCTGCGTGAATCGAAAGCGCCGTATCCCTTCTCGTTCAAGGCCGACGTCGGGCAGACGCATGCGAGCGCCGAAGGCACGGTGGAAGACCCCGTGAAGCTCGAAGGCCTGGACGTGACGCTGGATTTAAAAGGCGCAAGCACGGCGGATGTCTATGAGCTGACGGGTATCCTCCTCCCCGAATCGCCGCCATATCGCATTGCAGGCCACCTGAATAAGCGTGGCAAGATCTGGACGTTCAATGATTTCAGCGGTCGGCTGGGAAGCAGCGACATAAGCGGGGATATCGCCTGGGATGCGGAAAAAAAGCCCCCGTTCTTAAAAGGAAAGCTTGTCTCCAGGAATCTCGATTTGAAGGACCTGGCCGGTTTCATCGGCGCGGATGAGCAGCCGGAGGATGAAAGCCGTGTAATTCCCGACCGGCGCTTAAAGCTCGACAAGCTCTCCACCATGGATGCGGACGTGGAGTTTAAAGGCGAGCGCGTGAAAACCACCAATCTGCTCGACAATATGGTAATGAAGGTGAAGCTCGATAACAAGGTTCTCCGCTTCCAGCCCCTTTCCTTCGACATGGCGGACGGCAAGATCAAGGCGGACATCGCCGTCGATGCGCGGAAAGAGCCGCCGCTGACGGATGTGGACGTGCATTTCTCCCGCCTGTCGCTGGAAAAGCTCTTCGCCCCGCTGGCCAAGCGCTTCGGCGAGGAAAACGTCACCGCTGGCACCATTGGCGGCAGGGCGCAGCTGAAAGGGCACGGCGCATCGCTGCGCGACATCTTAGGCGGCGCGGAAGGCACCATCGGCATCGGCATGGAAGGTGGGCGCCTAAGCCGCCTGCTGCTGGAACTGGCGGGCATTGACCTCTTCCGCGCCGCCGGGCTGGTGTTGGACGGAGACAAGCCCGTCGCCATCAACTGCGTCGTCGGCGATTTCGACGTGAACGCAGGGGTCATGCAGACCAAAACCTTTCTGATCGACACCGACGTCACCACCAGCAACGGCAGCGGCACGGTCTCGTTGAAAGACGAGGCGCTGGACATGCGCTTTACTGTGCACCCGAAAGATACGTCTCTCTTCGCCGCGCGCACCCCCATCCTGGTGGGCGGGCGCTTGAAAAAGCCCAGCGTCGGCCTGGATCCGGCGGCGCTTGCCGCCAGAGGCGCCGCCGCCGCCGCCCTCGGCGTGCTGCTCACTCCCATCGGCGCCCTGCTGGCGTTCTTGGAGCCGGGCTTGGGCGAAGACAGCCAATGCGCCAAGTTCGTGAAAGAAGTGGATCAAAAGACGGGCGGCACGGTGCCGAAATAATAAATTTCCATTTCGTCATCCCCGCATCCGCGGAGATGACACTAGAGCGCTTACTTCAGCGCATCCGCTGGAATCTTAAACAGTTCGGTGCGAAGCGCCGCCGGTGCGCCGCGCACGAACCAGGCCGAATCCTGGATATGAGAAGCCGTCACGTAGAGCGAGCCGTCCGCGCCCTGGGCGAAGCTGTCCGGCCAGCGCAGACGGGGATGCTGGATAATGGTCTGCGGCTGCACGCGCGCGTCGCGCATCTTGATGGAGCTGTCTTCCGGCGAGGTGATGAACATCCTCCCCTGATGGTCGATCCACAGTCCGTCCGCCACGCCGTTTTTGCCGCGGCGCGACACGCGCGCTTCCAGCTGCGCGGGCGTCAGGTGGGTATCGTGCAGGGCGGCGGTCGGGATGCTATAGAGCGTCTCGCCGGTGAGCGCCTGCCAGTAGAGCGTTTTCCCGTCTGGCGAAAGGGCGATGCCGTCGGAGGCGAATTCCACCTTCCTGCCGTCCAGGCGGATCAGCGGCTTGCCGTCGGATTTCACGACTACATTCGGCTCCGCCTTGGTAAAGGGATGCTCGCTTAACAGTCTCCTGGCCATGCCGCTGCGCAAATCCACCACGATGATGGCGCCCTTGCCGGAATCGGTGATATAAGCATAGTTGCGGTCGGGGCTGATGCGCACGTCGTTTAAGTAGCTGCCGCGCGGCGCAATGCTCTCATCGAACGGAATGACCTGTGCCACCTGGTTAGTGCTCGGGTCGATCCGCACCAGCTTGGCTCCACCCGGCACGAACTGATCGGTATTCGGCGCTGCCGGGTCGAGCACCCACAGCTGGTCGCGGCTGTCGACGACCACGCTCTGCACGCAGATGAAATGGTTATGCGGCGTCATCTGCCCTTTCAGGTGATTGCGCCAGGCGTTCCACTCATCGTTCGGATAGGCGCGGTAAGAGCCGTCGGGGAAGACTTCCGCCACCGAGATGGGCGCGTCTTCCGTCCAGCGCGGGAAGTTGACGAAGATGCGGTTGTCGCGCGTAACGGCCACGCCGGTGATCTGATGGTCGAACGCATAGACCGGCTGCAGCTCCGATTCCACCGCAGGCCGCGCCTGCGCCGCATCCGTCAGGCCAGGGTTCAGCGGCTTCGGCTCCGAGCAGCCGGCGAGGTTTAACGCAAGGGCAATCGCAGTGGTGAGTGTGAGCGCGCGCATGGGAGGCCTCCAAGTGTTTGAATCCATGCGCTTATAGAGGAGTGGGTATAAAATGGATATTATGGTTATTGTCATTCCGGTGAAGGCCGGAATCCATCTATCCACTAGCGCAAGCGGCGAAAGTGGATCCCGGCCTTCACCGGGATGACAAGGACTTAGCGCACATTCTGCCTGCGGTGGAATAACTTCTCCAATCCTAAATAAATTACCGGTGTGGAATAAAGGGTAAGCACCTGGCTGACAATCAGCCCGCCCACCACCGCCACGCCGAGCGGCTGGCGCAGCTCCGCGCCCGCGCCCAAGCCCAGCATTAGCGGAATGCCGCCCAGGAGCGCCGCGATGGTCGTCATCATGATCGGACGGAAGCGGACGATGCACGCTTGGTAGATGGCGTCTTCCGGTTTCATGCCTTGAGCGCGCTGCGCCTCGATGGCGAAATCCACCAGCAGGATGCCGTTTTTCTTGACGATGCCGATCAGGAGGATAATCCCGATCAGCGCCATGATGGTGAACTCCATCCCCGCTAGCCACAGGCCGATCAGCGCGCCCAAGCCTGCCGAGGGCAGGGTGGAGAGAATGGTGAGCGGGTGCACGAAGCTCTCGTACAGCACGCCGAGGATGATATAGACCGCCAGCAGCGCCGCCAGGATCAGCAGCGGCTGCGTGGCCAGCGATTCCTTAAACACCTGTGCCGCGCCCTGGAACGCGCCCGTCACCTCCTCCGGCATGCCGATCCGCTCTTCCGTATCCTGCACGGCCTTCACCGCATCGCCGAGCGCTGCACCTTTAGCGAGGTTGAAAGAGATATTGACGGCGGGAAACATGCCGGAATGGTTGATGGAAAGCGGCCCGATGCCCGGCGGCTCGATCTTCGCCAGCACCGAAAGCGGCGCCATCTGGCCGGTCAATGGCGAGCGCAGGAAGAAATAATCGAGGCTGTCGGCGCGCCCGCGCTGCGCGGGGTCGATCTCGAGGATCACCTTGTACTGGTTCGTCTCCGTCTGGTATTCGCTGATCTGCCGCTGGCCGTACGCGTTATAAAGCGCCTGGTCGATGTCGAGCGTGCTGATGCCGAGGCGCGAGGCCGCCTCTCGGTCGATGGTGACGCGCAGGACGCTTGCGCCCAATTGCTGGTCGCTCGATACGTCGCGCAGGATGGGGGATTTTTTTAACTCCTCCGCCATCTTCTGCGACCATTCGTTGAGTGCGTCCTGATCGGCGCTTTTCAGCACGTAAGTGTAGAGCGCCCGCCCACCGCCGGTGCCCAAATTAATATCCTGATTGGCACGCAGAAACATCGTGATGCCCGGCACTTGCGCCAGTTTCGGGCGGATGCGGTCGATGAATTCGGACGCCGACACATCCCGCTCGGAACGGTCTTTCAGCGTGATAAAAAACCGCCCGTTACTCAAATTCTGGTTGCCGCCGGTAGACCCCACGGAAGTGGCGTATGCCTTCACCGCCGGGTCGTCGGCGATAATCTCGGAAAGCGCTTTATGCTTTTCCACCATCGCCTCGAAGGAAATATCCTGCGCCGCGTCCGTCGTGCCTTGCACCAGGCCGGTATCCTGGGTGGGGAAGAAGCCTTTGGGAATAAGCACATACCCCGCAATCGTCAGCGCGAGCGTAATGAAAAACCCGATCATCGTCAGCCGCCGGTGCCGAAGCACGGAGGCCAGGGAACGCTCATACGCCAGCATTAAACGGTGCGCCATCCCCTTTTCATCATGATGTTTAGGCGCTCCTTTCATGAAGCGCGAAGCGAGCATCGGCGCGAGGGTAAGGGATATTACCACTGACACTAAAATTGCCGCCGCGACAGTAATGGCGAATTCGCGGAATAACCTTCCCACGATGCCGCCCATGAACAGCAGCGGGATGAACGCCGCAACCAGCGAAAGGCTGATGGAGACGACCGTGAATCCGATCTGCCGCGCACCCTCCAGCGCCGCTTCCATCGGCGAAGCGCCCAGCTCGCGCTGGCGATGGATGTTCTCGATCACCACGATCGCGTCATCCACCACGAACCCTACCGCGATAACGAGCGCCACCAGCGTGAGGTTGTTGATGCTGAAACCCGCCAGGTACATCACCCCGAACGTGCCGACGATGGACGTAGCCAGCACCGCGCTTACGATCAGCGTGGCCGAAAGCTGCCTTAAGAAAAGCCCCATCACCAGCAGCACCAGCAGCCCGGTGACGATCAGCGTGATCTGCACCTCATGCACGGAAGAGCGGATGGTGAGCGTGCGGTCGTTTAGCGCGTTGATTTCGATAGAGGCGGGGATGGCATCCCTTAGCTTCGGCAGTGTTTCATAAATGCGGTCAACGGTGGCGATGATGTTGGCGTCCGGCTGGCGGGTGATGATGAGATTCAAGCCCGGTCTGCCGTTTTGCCAGGCGCTGACGAAAGCGCCTTCCGGTCCTTGCACCGCCCTGCCGATATCGCGCAGGCGGATGGCAGCACCCTCCTTCTGCGCGATGATGAGATCGTTATACCCTTCCGCGTCGAACAGCTGGTCGTTCGTCTCGATGCTGGAGGTGCGGTTCCGCCCGAAGATGGTGCCCTTTGGGCGGTTGACGCTCGCCGCTTGCACGGCGGTGCGCACGTCCTCCAGCGTCAGTCCCAGCGCGGCCAGCCGTTCGGGGTTCACCTGCACGCGGATGGCCGGCTTTACCTGGCCGGCGATGCGAACCTCCGCTACGCCCTGGATCTGGCTGATCTGGCGGGAAAGCACCGTTTCCGCCCAATCGCTTAATTCCATCAAATCCATGCCTTCCGATTGCAAGGTGAGGATGAGAATGGGGCTGTCGGCAGGGTTCACTTTTCGCCAGGTCGGCAGATCCGGCATGTCGGCGGGCAGCCTGCCGGACGCGGAGTTGATCGCCGCCTGCACTTCCTGCGCCGCCGTGTCGATGCTTTTTTCCAGCACAAACTGCAGCGTCACGCCCGTGCTGCCGAGCGCGCTCGAAGAGGTCATCTCGTTGATGCCGGGAATGGCCGACATCTGCACCTCCAGCGGTGTGGCGACCGAAGAAGCCATCGTCTCGGGGCTTGCGCCGGGGAGCGACGCGCCGATGCGGATCGTTGGGAATTCCGCCTGCGGCAGAGGCGCCACCGGCAGTAGCGGGAAGGCAAAAATGCCGAGCAGGAACAGCGCCGCCGTCAACAGCGTCGTCGCCACGGGACGGCGAATGAACGGGGCGGAGACGTTGAAATTTAGGTTCATGGGGCTGATTTAGCCGGCTGACTGTCTTGGCTCCTGGCATCCGCGCGGCGAATCTTGCTGTCTGCCTTCAGGCGCGATTGCCCGTCTATCACCACTTCTTCGCCAACATTTAGGCCTTCCGTGATGACGGCAATGGCCGTATCCTCGAATCCAACGGTAATGGGTTTGCGCTGCACGGCATCGCCTTGGGCGACGTAGACGAATGTGCCTTCCACGTTGCGCTGCACTGCCGAAACCGGCACCACCAATGCTTGGCGCAGGAGCGCCGCCTGCAGCCGAGCCACCACCAGCTGTCCCGGCCACAGCTTGCCTTCGGCGTTGGCGAATTCGGCTTTCAGGCGGATCGTGCCGCTGGCGGCATCCACCTGGTTGTCGATGGTGGAGAGCGTGCCCGTCGCCAGCACCGTGCCGCCTTGCTTGTCGAACGCTTCGACGGGCTTGCTTCCTTCCGCCGACTGTAGTTGCGGCAGCGCGCCTTGCGGCAGCGTGAACACCACGTCGATCGGGTCGATCTGCGCCACCGTCACGATCCCTTCCGCATCCGCCGCGCGCACGATATTGCCAGGATCGACGCGCTTGATGCCCACCCTGCCAGAGACCGGCGAAGTGATTTTGGTGTAGGAAAGCCGAACCTCCGCGGCTTGCGCGTTGGCAAGTGCGGCCTCGAGCGCCGCCTGCAGCTGCGCCGCCTTGGCCTTCTGCTGGTCCACCAGCTGGCGGGCGATGGCGTCTTCTTTAAGCAAATTGGCGTAGCGCGCGGCATCCGCCTGCGCCGTCACCAGCTCGGCGCGGGTGCTGGCGGCCTGCGCTTTCAGCTGCGCCAGCTCGGCTTTCAGCGGCCTGTCGTCGATCTCGGCCAGCAGCGCGCCTTGCTTCACCTGCTGGCCTTCGGTGAAATGCACGGCCATCAGCTGCCCGTCCACCTGCGCGCGGATCACCACGGAGGCTTTCGATTCCACATTGCCGATGCCGGTCAGGAATTGCGGCACGTCTCTTGCCTCCACCGTTGCCAGCTTCACCGGAACCGGCGGATTGACCGGTTTCTTCTCCTCGCGCGGCTGCACTATCCACCAGATCAGGCCGCCGAATAAGGTACAAAGCCCTGCGATAATCAGCCATTGGCGCTTGGTGAACCGGCGGGGGAGGGGCATATTTCTCTATATATTTGTAAACCGGCTGGTATTGTAGAGAGATGGCGCGTTTTTTTCAAATAACTTCCTTGAGTCTATTGCCTTTATTTCTCACCGCTTGCGCGTTGGGAGAGGAGTATAAGCTTCCCGATTTCGGCCTGCCTGACGCATTCATCATCGGTGAGGAAGTAGCGCCCGAGCCGGCCCCGGAGCCGGTCATCGCCATCAAATGGTGGGAAAAATTCGGCGATCCCGTATTAAACGCCCTGGCCGCCCAGGCGCTTGCCAGCGGGCTGGATGCGCGGGAAGCGCAAGCAAGGCTGCGCGAAGCGCAGGCGCAGGAAAGAGCCGCCATCGCAAGCCTCCTGCCCGCCGTGGATTTGACCGCCTCCGCCGAGCGCGCGCGGAGTTCGGCCAACGGCAGACGCAGCACCGTGCAGCAAAGCGGAGGATCGGGCGGCA
The DNA here is from genome assembly GCA_964389045.1 of uncultured Rickettsiales bacterium. Taxonomy (GTDB): domain Bacteria; phylum Pseudomonadota; class Alphaproteobacteria; order Rickettsiales; family SXRF01; genus CAYMDD01. The sequence continues at coordinate 17,225 of CAYMDD010000001.1, read as the reverse complement.
TCAACAATCTGTACCAGGCAGGCGCAAGCGCTTTTTGGGATATCGATATCTTCGGCGGAAGGCGCGCGCTGGAAGCCGCCGATGCGGCGATGGAAGCGGTGCAGGCAAGCCGCGACGATGCGCTGCTAGCGTTGGCATCGGAAGTGGCGCGCAATTACGTGGAGCTGCGGCTGTACCAGGCGCAAGGAGCGCTTGCGCGCGATAATGCAGACACGCAAAGCGAAACCGCGCGCATCACCAGCGCCCGTTACCGCGAAGGGGTTGAGGGAAGCCTGCAGGTCTCGCGCGCGCAGGCGCAGCTTTCCTCCACGCAGGCCCAAGTGCCGCTCTATGCGCGTTTGAGCGGCGCCAGTCAATACCGCCTGGAATTCCTGCTTTCGCAGAATCCCGGATCGCTGGAAGAAACGCTCAAAGAAAGCAAAGGCATTCCCTTCGCGGATGCGGAGATAGTGCTCGATGCGCCGGTGAACGTCATCGCCCGCAGGCCGGACGTGCGCGCCGCTGAGCGCAACCTGGCGAGCTTCACGGCGCTTAAAGGCGTGGCGCTGGCCGATTACTTCCCGCGCCTCTCTATCTCCGGCCTGCTAGGTTTTGAGAGCGCGACGACGAATAATCTGCTCCTCTCCGGCAGTCGCGTATGGTCGGCGGGCGGCAGCGTGATCCTGCCGCTGATCGATTTCGGGCGCATCCGCGCCAATGTCGATGTGGCCGATGCGCGCGCGGAGCAGGCGGTGATCCAATATGAGCGCGCCGTGCGGAGCGCCGTGCAGGAGGTGGAATCCGCAGCGCTCGCCTATACGCAGGAAGTCCTGCGCCGCAGCGAGCTGCTGGATGCGGTTGGGGCGAACGAAAAAGCCGTCTCCATCGCCAGGCTGCAATATAAGGAAGGCATCCTCTCCCAACTGGATGTGCTCGAAGCCCAGCGCACGCTTTACGAGGCGGAGGTGGCGCTGGCGCAATCGACAGCGGATGCGTCCTACAATTTCATCGCGCTTTACCGTGCGCTTGGCATCCTGCCGCCATTATAGCGTAAAGCGTATACCTGCATACACCGCTCTGCCCTCGCCGGGAAAGAACTGCCGCTGGTCGGTGCCGAAGGCATTGGGGATAACGCCGGTGGTGGCGATGTAGCGTTTATCGAGCAGGTTCCTTCCCTCGATGTAAAACCCGTAATGCTCTCCCGGCGGCTTCCACTC
>CAYMDD010000001.1:508-16019 GCA_964389045.1 uncultured Rickettsiales bacterium | reverse complement strand
GGGTATAGCCGGGCGTTTGGAGCGTATTGCCGAGATCGATGAAGGAATCGACAGGCACGAATTCCACGTTCGGCGCGATGCGGACGCCGCCGGGATGCGTATAGGAAATCTCCGCGCGCGCATAATGCTCCGGCACGCCCGGCAACACGTTGGAGCCGAATACGGGGTCGCGGTCCAGGCGGAAGCGGCTCCACGCGTAGCTGAGGCGTGCGCTGACGGCATCGCTCCGCCGCCATACCGATTCCGCCAAGTTCCCGCTCAATCCCAGCTCGATGCCGTCTTTGCGCGTTCTGTCCGTGTTCAGCGTGGTAGTAGAGCCGTCGGGGAAACGGTAGGTAACGAACTCATGCTTCACGCGGCTGTGGTAATACGCCGCATCCCACGCAATGTCGCGCCAGCGCCCACGCATGCCGATCTCGGCGGTGGTGGCCGTTTGAGCGTCCAAATCACTAAAGCCCGGCACGTTGCCCGCCGAAAGCTCGGCCAGCGTCGGCGGCTCGAAGCTGCGGCTGATGTTGCCGAAGACCTGCGCATCGTCGGCAACGTCATAGCGCAGCCCCACTCTGGGATTGACGCCCGCGAAATGCCGTTTCTGTGTCCCGGCGATAGGGAAATGCTCTTCGATATTCCGCTCCGCATAGCTTCCCTGTACGCTGCCGACGGCATGAAGCGCCCGGCTCAACGCATGATCGATCTCCGCATACGCTTCGGAGGTGAGCGCGCGGTTGTCGCGCGTGACGACAAGCGCGCCGGGCTTTCCTTGCGCGTTGGCATTCCGCGTTTCATCCAGCCAGCCGTAGTAAAGATTGACGCCGCCGAGCCATTCCGTCCGCTCGCCGGCAGAGCCTCTGGCGGAGCCGCGCCACCCCGCTTCCCGCCCGGCGCTGGAGATATAGACAGTGGAAGGATTCTCCAGGCCGCGGTAGGCGATATAGGCGGTGGAATTGAAGCGGATATCTTCCGCTCTCCACGCCGTCTTATTGCCGATGCGCGTGGTATTCAGATTGCGGCTGTAATCACCCGCAACGTTAAACGGGTTGGCTTGGCGCGGGTTGCGCAAGGCTTGCGTTCTGAATAAGCTGCCAGGGATTTCGGCATCCGTCACTGTGCGGCTCAAGTAAAACCGCGTTTCCGCGTCGTCCGAAAGGCGGATGCCTGCGTTGCCGTTGAACCTTAGCGTATCCTGCCGGTTCTGTTCGCGGAACCCGCGCTGGCGGAACCCGCCGAGGCTTGCATGGGCATCCGCATTCTCAGCGTGGAGGGCAGCCGCCACCTGGCCGTGCAGCGTGCCGAAGCTGCCGCCTTCCAGGCGGAAGGAAACGGGTTCGGCGTCCCGCGCCGTGGACGTTATCAGGTTGATCGCGCCGCCTAGATTGCTTGCGCCGAAAGCCACGCCGTTGGCGCCCCTGTAGACTTGCGCATATTGAATCGTCCACGGGTCGATCTCCTGGAAATCCACGCTGCCGTCGGCGGTGTTAAGCGGCATGCCGTCTTGCAGCACCAGCACGCCCCGTCCCTGGAACGTCCGCGTCAGGCCTGAGCCGCGGATGGACAGGCGCAGCGATTCCGCGCCGTTCCTCGGCTGGATGAATACGCCGGGGCTGTAATCGAGAATGTCTTTAAGCGTCGTGGCGCGTGTGGTGCTCCAGGCTTCCGCCTTCACCACATCCACGCCGCCTGCGATGCGCAAGCGCTCTGCATCCGCCTGAGCGGCGCTTGGAACCGCGTAAAGCGGCGCTGCCTTGGTGACGGTGATGCGCAAAGGTTCCGCGCCGGATGCGGAGAAAACCGGCAGTGCGGCAGCCAATGCCGCAATCAGCCGCGCCATTTGATCGAGCAGCCGATGCTGGGTTTCTGCCCCATCGGCGCTTTGCCCGTGGAGACGGCGTGCAGCATCCCCTCCACCAGCTCGCGCTTCGGGTTCGCCTCCTTCCGCCCCGGCGTGGTGGAATCCAGCCTGCCGCGGTAGACAAGCCGCAAATCCTTATCGAACCCGTAGAAATCCGGCGTGCACACCGCGCCGTATGCTCTGGCGACATTTTGGGTTTCATCTATCAAGTAGGGGAAGAGAAAGCGCTTCTGCTCCGCTAGCGCGCGCATATTCTCAAAAGAATCCTCCGGGTAATTCTCCACATCGTTGGACATGATGGCAACGGCGTTTACCCCGCGCTGCTTCAGCTGCGCCATATCGCGCACGATATCGTCGATCACCGCTTTCACGTACGGGCAGTGGTTGCAGATGAACATGACGACCAGGCCGTTTTCGCCTTTGACGCCTTTAAGCGAATAGGTTTTCCCGTCGGTACTTTTCAGGGAAAAATCCGGCGCGGTGAAATCTTCCTGTAGGGCAGGGGTTTCGAGTGCGGGCATAATGATATCTCCTGGTTGGATTTTGAAAAAGCCGTGCTATCCTACCCGCGCATGAAACCAATGGAAAGCGTATGACGACCGAGACGACCGCGGAGCCTGCCGTTAAAGTTATCGCCATGCCGAGCGACGCTAACGCCGACGGCGACATTTTCGGCGGCTGGGTGATGAGCATGATGGATTTGGCGGGCGGCATCGAAGCCCGTAAAATCGCTAAAGCGCGCGTCGTTACGGTGGCGGTGGACGACATGCAGTTTCATCTGCCCGTATTGATCGGCGACTGTCTGAAATGTTATGTGACGGTAGAGAAAATCGGCAACACCAGCATCACCGTTAACGTCGAAGCGTATGTCGAACGCGTGCTGCTTGGCTCTGAGGAAAAGGTGACGGAAGGCCGTTTCGTCTATGTCGCGGTGGATTCCACCCGCAGGCCGATCAAGGTGAAGCGCTAGCGCGCCATTCTTTTTCCTTTGTCCGGGAGCGCTTTTAAAGCCATAGTCAAAGGATGAATCAGCGCATTCTGGTTATCCAGATTCCCTGCTATAACGAAGAAACGGCGCTGCCGGTGACGCTCGCTGCCCTGCCTGCGCAAGTGCCGGGGTACGATGCGGTGGAAGTGCTGGTGATCGACGACGGCTCGACCGACGCCACCGTCAGCACGGCAGAAGCGCTGGGAGTGCGCCATATCGTTTCTCATGGGCGGAACCGCGGGCTGGCGCAGGCCTTCATGACCGGCATCGAGCATGCGCTGAAACTCGGCACGCATACCATCGTCAATATCGATGCGGACAACCAGTATATGGCCGGAGATATCGCAAAGTTGACCGCGCCTGTTGCGGCAGGCCTTGCGCCGGTGGTGATCGGCACGCGCCCGATTGCCGCCATCGCCCGTTTTTCTCCTGCCAAGCGCATGCTTCAGCGCATCGGCAGCTGGGCGGTGCGCGTGCTTTCGGGAACTTCCGTGGAGGATGCGCCCAGCGGATTCCGCGCTATCCACCGGGACGTGGCGCAGCGCCTGGTGATTTATTCCGGCTATACCTACACCATCGAAATGATTGTGCAGCTGGGTTTGAAGAAAATCCCCATACTGTGCGTGCCCGTGCGCGTTAACGAGCAGGATCTGCGCCCCTCGCGGCTGATGCGCAGCAATACGCATTACATCCTGCGTTCGCTGGAAACCATGTTCCGCCTGTTCGTGCTCTACCGCCCGATAGCGCTTTTTTCCGTCATCGCCGCGATTTTCGGTGCAGCCGGCGTCCTGCTTGCTTCGCGTTACCTGCATTTCATGCTGATCGGGGAGGGCGGAGGACATGTTCAGTCCCTGCTGCTGGCGATTGTGCTTACCGTATCGGCGTTTTCATCGCTGCTTGCGGGCTTTATCTGCGACAGCATCCGCGTCAACCGCATGCTTCTCGAAGACATGCGCTACCGGATGATTAGGCAAGAGGGGGCTTCCGCGCGATGAGCAGGTATCCGGTTCCCCATTCCCGGTGCAGGCTTGCCCGCTGCAATAAAAACGCCACGCGCAAACCCATGCGCCCAAGCAGGCCGGAATAAAACGGGTAAAGCTTTGTCTCCACCTTGCGGTCGATGCCGCTGCCCGGCGTCATCGCGCTTGGCAGGGGCGCTTGCGGCATGCGTTTTAACACGCGCGCGTCACGCCAATTTCTTATTGCCGCCACGATGTTGCTCATCGGCCAGCCGTAACATTCCACCGCTTCGACACCGCACCCGCAGCCCTCTACCAGTGCAATGAAATCCTTTTTCGCATAGCGCCGGTAATGCCCGGCCAGTATATCGGAAGCGCACCATTTGCGCGGGTGCGCGGGGACGGACAGTAACAGCATCCCACCCGGGTTCAACCGCTGGAGCCAAGCGTTAAGCGCTTTCCTAGCGTCTTCGATATGCTCCAGCACTTCAAACGCCATCAGCACGTCGAAGTTTTGCTCCGGGATATCGCTTAATAAGTGGATATTCGTATCGTGATTGCATTTCCGCGCAAGCGCTAAGGCCGGTGTGGATTCTTCCGCGCCGGTGCATTCCCACCCCATTTTCTCAAGATCATTCAGCAGCGCTCCCGCGCCGCAGCCGATTTCAAGCACGCGTGCGCAGGGAAGCCGCCGCAGGTGCGACAGGATGCGCGCCCGCCGCAGCGCATAACGCGGCGCAGGCACCCAGCCTCGTGCCGGAAAAGCCGCGCCGAATGCGCTGCGGCAAGCTTTATGTTTTTCGATGGCACGGTGGAGCGCCGCATCGAAAACAGGCGCAATTTGTTCTTCGGTAATTCGCGGCATTTTCTCGATTGCGCAGGCAAGCTTGTCCGAAGGCGTGCGCCGAATGATGCGTATCGCCTCCGCGAGCGCATCGGCATTTCCCGCCGCTACAAGCTGTATTGCGTCCGAGGGCGCAATCAGCTCGCGTATGGCGGGCGTATCCGCGGTAATCAGGGGGCGCCTGCATGCGAGGATTTGAAACACTTTGTTGGGAATAATGCGCGCCGTCTTCGCTTCCGCCCCGAAAACGCCCAGACAGGCATCCGCAGCGGCAATGTGCCGAGGCAGCTCCGCATAAGGCACGAAAGAGATGGCAGCGATATTCGCTGGCAACGATTCCGGCAGCGTTTCCTGGCCGCTGCCGATCAGGACGAATGCAATGTCCTCCAGTTCCTTAGCGGCGTCGATTACGGTATGCAATCCATGCAGCGGCGCGAACTGCCCATAGAATAAAACGCAGAAGCGCGCATGCGCTTTTTCTGCAAACAGCTGTGGGGCAAACATCTTGCTTTCCGCGCCAACCGGAATCGAAACAACGGAATCGAACGGCAGGCCATACTCGCTTTCGGCGAACCTCGCATGTGTTTCCGTGTCGAGGAAAATACTATCCGCCATGCGTGCCGCCAGCCTTTCGAGTGCGCGCAGAGCGTGCGCCAGTTTAGTGTATTTCTTGTCCAGCCCTCGGCTTGCCAAGGCCTCGTGCAGCGGAATAAACACGTCCCACACCACCGGCACGCTGCGCAGCCACGCCAGCGGTTTTACAAGAATAGCATCCAATGCGCCGGGGTAGGAAACGATCACGGCATCATGTCTCGGCAGTAAAAGATAACGCGGCAACAGGAACAGATACGAAGCCATGCTATGTAAAACCGCCAACATCAGGCGCATGCGCGGGACGGTCGATTTATCCGCGACAGCCTCCCATATATGGGCATGACATTCAATGACATCCCAGCCGCCGATGCGCGCGGCTTCCATCAGGATACGCACGCGCGGCTTGCTTGTGTCGTACGTGCCGAAAAAGACGATGCGCTTACATGGGGAATTCATATCGGCAGATGGAATAGTCCGGATAGCGGGGAGCGATCTGATCGGCATTTTTCTTATTCAGCACATACACCCGCTCACCGCTGAAGAAAGGATTGCGCTGCATGGATTCAGGCCCGATGAGCAGCGGGGTAATGGCAGGCTTGCGCTTCTTCTTGCCGGGCGGTTTTTTTATCGTATCCTCCGGTCTTACCCTGGCAAGGATAACGATGGAGCGGGCAGGGCAGCGCGAGGCGATATCCGCCTCGATGAACCGCGCATTCGTGCCGGATTGGTAATTGTAGCGCGTATCGCCGAGCAGGCTGTTGAGCTGCAAAAACAGCATGAAGGCGAGCAGCAAGGCCACCACCCGCTTTGAAAGATGCGCGCGGATGGCGTCCAGCCCGCCGGCGGCGAGCATGGTCAGCGGCGCGATCATCGGGTACCAGTACCTCGCGCCGTATTGCGGCGAGCCGGTGGAGGCGTGGAAATTATACAGCAGCACCAGCGCCGCAATATGCGCGACGCAGAAAGCCCGCAGCGGGTTGCTGGTAAATACCGCGCCCGCGCCGGAGGCGAATAGCCATAACGTCCCTATCGGTCTTTGCAGATGCCAATAAAATAAGGCAGGCGGATAGAGGAGCAAATTATGAAAGTACTCCCTGGCGATGACAATAAAATTATCGATAAAGCCTTTTGTCTGCGCGGCTTTCACGCGGAATTCGCTATCCCATATCTTATACGTCGCCACGCAGAAGCACCCCGAAATCGCGTAGTTATAGCCGAACAGCGCCAGTCCGCCGATACCGGCGGGCACAAGCAGCGCGGCTATGTCGCCAAGCGCGGGCAGACGCTTTTTTTCCATCCAGAGCGCAAATGCCAGCGCGATGAGCAGGCAGAATCCATCCAGCGGCCTGACTAAAAACCCGAATCCGCACGCCGCCCCTGCCAGCGCCAGCCATCTGGCCGAAGCTTCCCGCTGGTAAAGCCTGAACGCCAGCATCGCTGCCGCTGCCAGAAACAGCGATAATGTCTGCGCATAGAAACTCGCCGCATATCCCAGCAGGTAGGAATTGACCGCCAGCAGAAGAACGGTGCAGGCCGCCGCAAACGAAGATACGGTAAGCCTGAGCGCCGCAAACAGCAGCGCCACCGTCAGCCCCGCGAGGATAGGGTTGACAAGCGCGGGCACCCCCAGCCCCACCCCCAGTGCGAGCAAGAAAGAATAACCCGGCGGGTATTTGGGAAAAGCCTGCCCGTTGATGAAGAGCGTAAACAGCTCCTTCAGCGGCTTTAAGCCGGCATCGGCAGGAATGTTCAGCCTGCCGAGGGCGAAGATATTGGCCTGATACCAATAGCTGTACTCATCGACGGAAAACGGATAGCCGCGCAAGGCGTAAACGGCAATGAAGGCGCTTAAAATCGATGCGATCAGCGCCGCGCCGACGCCTGGCGCAATCTCGCGCCAACGTTGAAAAGAGTTTCGGGAAAGCAAAGACATTATTGGTGTTTTAAAACGTAAGCTTTGTGTGGGCAACGTAAACCCGTGTGCGCAGGGATGGGCTGCGTGTAATCTTCGGCAAGGTTATTTCCTAAAGCCCTATCAAAAAAAACAAATAAACAAATGAAATAAAAAGACATTTTCATTAAATAAAGTTAATTTGAAAATGGTGCGCCGCCGCATAAACTGAAAACTAAGCCGTAATATATAGCGGCGCAGTTATCAAAAACCGCAGGCAAGTTAAAGAGGGTAAACCAGAAATACTATGACGCAACCACTTAGCGCCAACGTATACAAGCGCGACTTACGCATCGTTCACGCCAGCATTGCCGCCACCCTTTTCTGCCTTACCATGCTTTTTGCCTCTATCGCCCCCAAAGCCCTCGCGGCATGGGATGTGGACAGGGGTTTGAGCATGGATGCGGTAATCCTCTGTGCCGTGGCATTGATCGTGGCATACGGCAACCTGCTTTATCAGTTTTGCCTGCACGGCAATTTCAAGCGCAAGCAAGCCCATGCGCCCGCCGCTCGGGAGCGGATCGAAGCGGTTTACGATGCAGGCGTAAACACGCCCTCGCTCGCTTTCCTGATCCCGGCATACAAGGAAGAGCGCAACGTCGTCCGCCAGACCATGCTCGCCTCCGCCCTGGCTGAGTATCCCCGGAAAAGCGTTACGCTGCTGATCGACGACCCTTACCTCCCCAAAACCAGGGAGGACGTGGCCATGCTGGAGGGTAACCGCCTTATCGCCCCTGACTTGCAGGCGCTGTTCGATCTTCCACTTAAGCGCTACTCGGAAGCCCTCAATGCATTTCAGCAGCGCGTAAGCGGTCTAGGCCTCAACGCCAAGCAGGAGTTGGCACGCCTCGCGGGGATGTACGAAAACGTATCCGCTTGGATGCAAAGCCTGGAAGCCTATTTCCTCGAAGGCCGCTGCAAGGAGAGCCTGCCGCATGCCGAGGCGTTTTTCCTCGATTCCATCGTCGCCGCAGGCGTTAAGCGCCATAAGGAAACCGCTGCCGATCTGCTGAGGATGGCGCTGGGCGGAGGGGAGGTGGAGCATGCCTTCATCGAGCGCCACTACCGCCGCTTAAAAGCGCTGTTCGATGTGCGCTTCGGCAGTTTCGAGCGCAAGAAATACGCCAATCTCTCGCACGATGCCAACAAGGCGATGAACCTGAATTCCTACATCGGCCTGATGGGCAAGCATGTCACCGAAAGCGAGGAAGGCGGCAAACACTATATCCGCGAGTCGTTCGACAGCGCCGACGGTTTTTTCATCCCCGATGCCGATTATCTCGTTATCCTCGACGCCGACACCACCGTGCTGCATGACTACTGCCTGCGCCTGGCATACGAGATGGATAAGCCGGAAAATGCCCGCGCCGCCGTAATCCAAACCTTCCCCACTGCTTTCCCGAACTGCCCCGACGGCATTGAGCGCATGGCAGGCGCCAGCATCGACATGCTGTTCCCCGTCAACCAGGGGCATAGCTACTGGAACGCCGGGTTCTGGATGGGCGCCAACGCATTGGTGCGCAAGCGCGCGCTGGAGGAAATCGCGCAGACGCATTATGAACACGGCCATCCCATTTCCGTCTTCATCCAGGACGGCACGGTCATCGAGGATACCGAAACCACCGCCGAGCTGATGCTGAAAGGCTGGCGCGTCCACAATTATCCCGTGCGCATGGCGTTTTTCACGTCGCCGCCCGATTTCGGCTCGCTGCTCATCCAGCGCCGCCGCTGGGCGAACGGCGGGCTGCTGCTGCTGCCCAGGCTGGCGCGCTACATTGGCCAGTCGGCCAAAAATACGCGCCTGCTCAAGGAATGCATGATCCGCTTCGATTACATGAGTTCCGCCGCGTTGATGAATATTGCCGCCATCGTCATGTTCTTCTATCCGTTCGACCATGCGCTCTTTACGCCCTGGCTGGCCGTGTTTTCGCTGCCGTGCATGCTGCTGCAAATGCACATGCTGAAAAAAGAAGGACATCGCCATAGCGATATTTTCCGCCTGTATGCGTTTTATATGCTGCTGGTGCCGGTGATCCTGGGCGGTGTGCTGAAATCGCTGCAGCAGGCGGTAACGGGCAAGAAAATCCCCTTCTGCCGCACGCCCAAGATCCCCAGCCGTACCGCAGCGCCCGCTCTCTATGCTTTGCTGGAAGCCGTGATGCCGCTTGCTTTCATCCTCCTGGCATGCGTGTCCGCAATGGACGGGCATTGGAGCCGCGCCGCATTTTCTGCCGTCAATGCCGGATTCGCTGCCTATGCATTGACCTGTTACGTAGGCATCCGCGAAGTCGCGGAAGACATCTTATCTGCCATTCAGACGCGCTGGCGCCGTATCACGCGCACCGCCGAAATCCTGCCGATACCCGCTATGCACCACGAAGCCGTCATGGTCGTCGCCACGGCCAAAGCCGCATAGCAAACTTATCTCCACGCTTTTAGGAGCGTAGTCGAACTTAAACCAAGGAGCGGGACAATGACCGGCGGCAAGGATATTTTCGGCAACCCTACCAATACTGATGCGCAAGGCAATCCCGGCGACTTAAACAGCCAGGGCGAACGCCCGGAAAATGCCCAAGGCAATCCACCCAAAGACATCTGGGGCAACGAAACGGGCGACTAGCTGCGCTTTAGCAGCTTCCTGCAATTCTGGTTAAGCCCCGGACCTGACTTGTAATTATACATAGTAATTTCAATACGATAGATGGTCAGCTGGACAGTATGTTTTTCTCGAATTTAGAGAAGAAAACAGCTTTTATCGAGATTAGATCCTTAAAGCGCTGGATAATCCCTATGATTAAAGCCTCCGTAAATACATATGAAAGAAAAGCGGGTATGAATATAGTTGCTGTTGCGCAAGGATTCGTAAAATTATGGAGCCGCAGAACCAGAATGGAAATCGAAGAATGGCGTGCCCGGAGGGAGTCGAACCCCCGACATTCAGCTTAGAAGGCTGATGCTCTATCCAACTGAGCTACGGGCACGCATTGGAACCGGCTGTTTCCGTGGTCAAGTCATACGCGGAATAAAAGGCGGTTTCAAGAAGGGTTAACGAATTTCTGCGTATAGCCTTTGGCGTGGCTGGGTTTGCGGAATCGGTTGCGGTCGGGGGTGACGCCTGTTTGAATAAGCGTCAGCGCCTGGGCATGAAGCGGCGCTTGCGCAGCGAGGATGCTGTATTCATGGCTTATGTTTTCTTCTGCGAAGCTTAAGCGCGCGCCGCTACCGGAGGTGACGGTAAAGCCTGCGCCTTCCAGAATGGGAACCAGCGCCAGAACATCGTGATAGGCAAGGTCGGCCTCATAGGCAATGTGGGCGCCGCCTTCCAGCAGCCGCATGAAACCGATACAGTTCTGCTCATGCAGGCAATGTTTTACGGCGTCGGCCAGCGCCTGATACCCGCCCCAGCTTTTTTCATCATGAAACATCACCTCCGGCACCGTGCAGGCAAGCGTGGACTCCGCCAGCGGGGGAAGCGCGGGCAGGCTTAACAGCACATCATCGCACACCGGAGGTTCGCATTTGGCGCCAAGCCATGTGCTTCCTGTAGTGAGCTTCCCGTCCATCGGTTGCAGCTCCATCACCAGCCCAAGCACGGCGCATTCTCCTTCGGCAAAGCCGATCGTGGTGCCGAAACCGGGTGCGGGGGCGAGCAGGGGAATATCGAAGGCTTCGTGCAAAAGCGTTTTCAGCATGGCGCTGGTGCCGTCTACCGGGTCGAACACCCAGCGGCAGTCATTGCCGGGGGATACCCCCAGCTCTTCACCGACAATGGCGTGATCGGGTAATTCCGTGTTAACGGCGGCGCGCATGGCGGCTTCGGCTTTCCGCTCGGCTTCCGTTGCGAGTTCTTTATTGGATTTTCTTAAGAATTCCGTTTCGTCACTCTCGCCTGAGAGCAAGGCGTCAATCCCATCGTCACGCACTTTCCGCGCGAGTGCGGCATTCTGCCGTATCTGCTGAAACAGCAGCGCATAACCTTCGCTCAGTATCGGCAGCGCGATATCATGGGCAAGCGAGCGCGCGAATCGAAGGTAGGATGAAATATGTTGTGTATCGGGCATTTGCGTTTTTTCTTGGTATGCCGCATCGCTTCCTTATGCGGCATACGCTTTACTTCCTTCCGCACTAATTGCATTTGCATCAACCAATATCAAAGGAGGATAGTATGTTCGAGAAAAAAGCAACGGCGAAAGACGCTAACCGCGATCCGCTCACAGGCGAGCCGGGTGCACATCCGATAGGCGCAGCCGCAGGCGCGGGTGCAGGAGCCTAGGCAGGCGCAGCTGCGGGCGCAGCGATTGGCGCGGCAGGGGGCCCGGTCGGCGGGATGGCGGGAGCTGTCGGCGGCGCGATGGTAGGCGGCGTATTCGGCGGCCTGGCAGGCAAAGGCATTGCCGAAGCCGTCAACCCCACGGAAGTGGACGAATACTGGAAGCAGAACTACAAAACGCGTTCATATATAGAGCCTTCCACCCCTTACGAAACCTACCAGCCCGCTTACCGCTACGGATACGAAGCCCGCACGAAGTTCGCCGATCAGGATTTCGCCTCCGTCGAACCGGAATTACGCAGCGATTGGGAGAAATCGAAGACTTCGTCCGGCATGGCATGGGACAAAGCAAAACCCGCCATCCGCGATTCGTTCGATTACACGGGCGATCTCTACCGCGAGCGCACCCATACGGAAGCTTAGTCAGTCAATAGGCTTAAGTTCCGTCTTTCCCTTCCGGCACGAATTTCAGCGCAACGCCGTTGTTGCAGAAGCGCGTGCCGGAAGGCTTGGGGCCATCGGGGAAAATATGTCCCTGATGGCCTCCGCATTTCGCGCAGTGATATTCGGTGCGCGGGTAGCCGATCTTAAAATCCGTTTTGGTTTCGATGCTGCCGGGCACGGCTTCATAAAAACTCGGCCAGCCGGTGCCGCTTTCGTATTTCGTTTTTGATTTGAAAAGCACGTTGCCGCATCCAGCGCATGCATATTCGCCTTCGCGTTTTTCCGCGTAAAGCGGGCTTGTAAAAGGCCGCTCGGTGCCTTCATGGCGCAATACGTCATAAGCATCGCAGCTGAGCGCGCTTTTCCATTCCGCATCCGTCTTAGCTACGGGCTTTCCTCTTTCTTCCGCCATATCTCCTCCAGGCTGCGCACACGGCCACTGCCGTATTTATACATATTATAATGGCCGCTGTTTTTTTGGTAATACTGCTGGTGGTAATCCTCTGCCGCATAAAACGGCTTGGCGGGCAGAAGCTTTGTCGCCACTTTCTTAGCAGGGAACCTCTGGCCGACCATATCGCGTGAGGTTGCTGCTGCCTGCTTCTCAGCATCATCGGCATACAAAATAGCGGTTTGGTACTGGCTGCCCCGGTCGGCGAACTGGCCGCCCGCGTCGAACGGGTCGATATTCTCCCAGAAAATATTGAGCAGCGCGTCGTAGGAAATCTTCGAAGGGTCGTACGTCACTTCGATGGCTTCGATATGGCCGGTGTTTCCGCTGCTGATCGCTTTGTAATTGGCGGTCTTGGCGTCGCCTCCAGTATAGCCCACGGATGTGCGCACAACGCCTTCCGCATTGTCGAACTCCGGCTGCATGCACCAGAAGCAACCACCGGCGAAGATGGCGGTTTTCGTCTCAGCGTAGGCGGGCATGGCTCCTCCGATGATAAAGGCGAGCAACAGAATGAGGCGCTTAAACATAATCTTCAAACATAAGCGTTATATTCGCGCATACAAGCGTCAAGAAAGAAATTGCTTTTTAAAATCACTCACTTCACATTGAAGCGTATGGTGCACGAACTTCCACTTGTCTCTACGATCGCCGTTGGTTTCAGCGCCGCTTTCATCTGCGGGCTGATCGCCTCCAAGCTGCGTATTTCGCCGATTGTGGGCTACCTGATCGCAGGCATCCTCATCGGGCCGTTCACGCCCGGTTTCGAGGCGGATGTGAAGATGGCCGAGCAATTGGCCGAGCTTGGCATTCTATTGCTGATGTTCGGCGTGGGCTTGCATTTTTCATTTCACGACTTGATGGCCGTCAAGCGCATTGCCATTCCGGGCGCCATCGGGCAAATCACCGTGGCGACCGTGCTCGGAGCTGCGGTGGCTGCCTATTGGGGATGGACGCTGAAAAGTGGACTGATGCTGGGGCTTGCGCTTTCCGTGGCGAGCACCGTGGTGCTGATCCGCGCGCTGGAGGAGCATAACCTGATGCAATCCGCGAACGGGAATATCGCCATCGGCTGGCTGATCGTGGAGGATATATTCATGGTGCTCGCGCTGGTATTGGTGCCCGCCATGGCCACGACCGACGCGGTGGACGCCTCTTCGCTGCCTTGGGAAGAATTGATGCTGGCGATCGGCAAAGTGCTGCTCTTTGCGCTGTTCATGCTGGTGGCGGGCAGGCGCGTGCTGCCATGGCTGCTCATGACGGTGGCGCGCACCCATTCGCGCGAGCTGTTTACCCTCGCCGTGTTCGCGGTGGCGATGGGCGTAGCGTTCGGGGCGGCGGCGCTGTTCGATGTGTCGATTGCGCTCGGCGCATTCTTCGCAGGCACCATGATCCGCGAATCCGATCTTTCGCGCGAGGCCGCCGATAAGGCGCTGCCGCTGCAGGATGCGTTCGCGGTGCTTTTCTTCGTCTCCGTCGGCATGCTGTTTAACCCGCATATCCTGGTCGATCGGCCGCTGCGCGTGCTGGTGGTGGTGGCGATTATCATGATAGGGAAAACCATCGCGGCAAGCACGATTCTCCTGCTGGCGCGTTATCCGCTCAAGACTGCGCTGCTGGTATCCTCAGGCCTGGCGCAGATCGGGGAATTCTCATTTATTCTTGCCGGGCTGGGCGTGGCAACCGGCGCATTGCCGGAGCAGGGGAGGGACTTGATCCTAGCAGGCGCGCTGATCTCGATTTCCTTGAATCCCGCCTTTTTCCACGGCAGCAAATGGATATACGGCTGGGTCGCCAAAAACCCTAAAGCCTCCCGCATTTTCAATATCAATGACGACGATCTGGCGCATCTGCGGGAAGATGAAATCAAATCGCTTAAGAAGGGGCTGGTCATCCTGGTCGGCCATGGCCGGGTAGGGCGGCACATTTCGCAAAACGTGCAGCTCTCTAAAATAGACCTGGTGATTGTCGATGCCAACCGGGAGCGCGTGGAAGCGCTGCGCGAGCAGGGAATGCACGCCATTGCCGGAGATGCCACGCATGCCGAAACGCTGCGCGAAGCGGCGATTGAGCGCGCATTTGCCATTCTGGTTGCCGTGCCCAACCCGTTCGAGGGCAGGAAAATCGTGGAAGCGGCACGCGAAATTCATCCCACAATCCGCGTATTGGTGCGCGCGCATTCCGATGAGGAAATGGAATATTTCGCCGAGCAGGGTGTTGACCTGGCGGTGATGGGGCCGCGTGAAGTGGGCAGGAGGATGGTGGAATACTTAAAGTATATGCCCGCCCTGTAGGTTTAAATTGCCCTAGTCCTCGTTGAAACGCACGCTCCAGGTTTTCGGTGATGGGTGTAAAAAAGATAGCCGAGTAAGCTCCTTGAGCCGGTGCGGACGACAGCCCCTTCCGGATTCTGCACTATCGTCCAAAAAATTAATAGAATCTTATTATTGGCTTGATCGGTGCGAAACGCTAGGTTTAAGTCGTTTTTTGGCTCTGTTCTGGAATGAAAAACCGTGTGAAAACGGCCACCGCCGATAACGTAATCCAGCTGCACCGCGCGCTGGCACAGGGAGAGATATAATGGACGATAAAATCGCAGCGGATACAATTGCGGAGCTTGAGAAAGACTTAAAAGGCGAAGCATACAGCAGCGCGTTCCGCTACCGCGACGCCGAGCGCCCGAGCCGCTCATTCGATGACATGAGCGTCATGCAGCTAGGCCATATGCTCGATGCGTTTATGGACGGGCTGGTGTTCATGCAGCGGATCGAGAAAGACCCGCAGATCGATGTAAGCAACGACCATGCTTATGCGCCGACGAAGTCCAACGACCTGCCCGCCTACGTCTCGAGCATTGCCAGCGAGCCGCGCAACGCATCTTCCTACCACCGCAGGGATTTAGGCAGGATTCTGGAGAGGAAATACGCGCCGGATCTGGCGGATTTAAGCAACGAAGTGCACGGCGTGTTACGCGTCCAGGCCGCGGAAATCGGCAAGACCTTTATCATTCCCGAAGAGGTCAAGCCGCAAGCCGACGCCTATCAGGCAATGATCGACCGCTATGTGGATATGCTGGAGAAATATAAAGTCTATAATGAAAAAACAGAAAAATGGGAGCGCGATTATACTAAAATACCAGAGGAAGAGATGGAAGCTTACGC
>CAYMDD010000001.1:0-498 GCA_964389045.1 uncultured Rickettsiales bacterium | reverse complement strand
CTTACGCCGGGGATTATAAACCCGTGGCCGATGCGCTGTTCGGAGCCTTGAAAAAAGTAAAAAACGTTGAGGTCAATCTCAACGGTGCCATCTACCGCCTTGCCAATGACGGGCCGGTAAACGACCGCCTGGAAGATTCCTATCCGGCGTCCGTGCTGTACGGCGCGCTCATTTTCAGCAAGGGCGTGGCCGAGCGAAACAAGCGCCCCGGCATACTGGAATTCCAGGAGAGGTTCCGCAGCATTCTCGGCGCGGAATCCTTGCTGACCGATACCATGCAATGCCTGGCCGACCATGCAAACAGCCGGGCAGCCGCGCCGGAGCCGTTTTCCTTTCCCGATTTCGACCGTGAAAAACTGAAAACCATGCTGCCGAAATACGCCCGGTCTTTGCAGCTGATGCTCGCTTTCCTGCGCACCGCTAATTGCGGCTATGACCGGATGTACAAGGATATCGAGCTGTTCGCAAACCTCGCCGGCGCCAAGCCGGAGCTGGGGG